>JACQWN010000363.1 GCA_016209245.1 Bacteroidia bacterium | reverse complement strand
TGATTGCTTTTCAATTATGCTGCTAATTACAGGCATTTCGGCTTTCTTCCCTTTACCAGCAGTATGTTTAACTATCTCAATCTTTTCTATTTTATTATTTTTAATTGTTACCTTTACTTCAACTTTATTAGGTCCGCTTTTATAATCGCCATCGTAAACACCATCAACCAATTGCATATTATTCAATGGTTTTCCTATTACCTGAGCCATCTTACAAGTTGATAATAAAATACCACTCATGATAAATATTGTTATAATTATCAGAAAATTATTTGCTCTATTCATTTTTATTCTCTTCGTCTTAAGTTTTCGTCTATTTTGAAAAATGCCGAAAGTAACAATTTATCTTTAAACCATAACACCAGTTTTACAAATATCGTCAATCTGTTCAACTTGGTTGCTTGTCCGCCTTGTCCTCAATAAGTTTCTGGATACTGGTTTCTTGTTTCTGGTTGTTTTTACCAGTGACCAGTGACCAGTGACCAGTAACTATGTAGAGTGGGTTATTTGCTCCTGCATATTCTAATTTATTGGTATCTTTATGCCAAATACACAAGACGGCAGCCATACCGTCTCTTGTCTCGCCTGTTGCACCGGTTTGTCCCAATGCCTGCTTTTTTTCATGTTCTTTTTTCTGCTCAAGTATTTGTTTTTTTAACTCAAAACCAGCTTCCAACCTGCCTGTTTCTCTGCTCTTTTCTTCGTTAAATATGCTGTCTTTTGCTGTGCTGTATTGTTCGTAGTGAAGGTATGCCTTTTTATAGTTGCCAATTTTTTGTATAGATTACTTAACTTTTCATGATGGGACTTCTGTAAGCTCAATGCCCCGATGCTGTCAGAAATCGCAAGTGCCTGAATTAAAAAATCTTCAGCTAAAGCATAGCCCTTTTTTCCCTGCCTTCGCTAAAGCTTGGTCAGACGATGCAGCAATATTTTTTGCAAGTTTTAGTGCTTGTGTCGAGATTATTATTGCTGTGTCGGGATTGTTATAGTACCCTGTTTTTATATGTAATTGCCTTAACCAGGTTTGTCAGCGAAAGATTTACATCTGTGCGGATATTGTGTTTGCATCCGTATTCAACAATTTTTTGATTAATAAATTCAATTTCAGTTTCCGATTTATTCATCAGGTCAACAGCAAGCGAAGGATAATGATGACCGGCATTACCGAAATAGTTCATGGCAAAGTCCATAAAATGAGCTTTAAGTTTTACTCCTTCGGCTTGCGCCACTTCAACGCCTTCCACTATGGCTTGTTTAACGATCTCGATGGTTTCGGGGAAAGTCATAGCTTCTTTCATGGTCAGTTTCGTAATAGCACACAAAGCGCTTAGCCCGCTGTTCAGGATATTTTTTTCCCAGGCTTTATCTTTAATTACAGAAGAATTCACACATTTGGTTTCCATAGATATGGAATTCAGTGCATCAGTGAGCTGTTGGGCTGTTTCCTGTCTGGTATCATTCACAGAAGCCACATAATTCGGAGGATTAAAAAAAGTTACATTTACAGTGTTGGGTGTCTTGAGATTGCCTGCAAAATTGACGACCATTCTTAAGATTTGCGATTCGTCAAAAACGGAAGTGAAAATTTTTTCAGCACCTATACCGTTTTGTGCAATGACAATATTCAAATCTTTGTTAGCCGATGTTCCGATTTGTTTCATGATACGGGCATCCTGGTTTGCTTTTACTGAAAAAATAATGATGTTAACATCACTTTGAAGCAGAGCATTAACCGATGAATAAATCCGGTCAAAGCGGGCGGATCTGATTATTTTACCTTCTAATTTAATTCCATCTATCCTTATCAGATTTAATTTTTCCTGAATAATGTCGCATACTGCAACATCACAGCCGGCTTCCCTGAAATGAACAGCGAGTATCATACCAACCGGGCCTAAGCCGACTATTCCGATTTTTAAGTTTTTTCCCCCCATATTTAATATTCTGAAATACTATACTAAAAACAGGGTAAAATTATATATTTTATTCAAAAGTCCCAAATCTCAAGTCTCAAGTCCCAAGTCTCAAGTCTCAAGTCTCAAGTCTCAAGTCCAAAGTCTCAAGTCCCAAGTCTCAAGTCCAAAATTCCAAGAAAAAACGCTTTTGACTTGGGGCTTGGAATTTGGAATTTGGAACTTGGAATTTTTTATATTCTTATCCCTAAAACCAATACATCGTCGGTTTGTTCTTCCTCCCCTTTCCAGTTTTCAAATGTTTTAAGCAGCATATCATGCTGCTCCTGCATTGAATTTTTATAAATGGTTAAAAATAATTCTTTCAGTTGTCTTGGTCTGAATTTCTTTTTATTATGACCTCCTCCGTATTGATCCTGGTAGCCATCTGAGAATAGGTACAAGCAATCCCCATTGTCTATTGTTAAGTAATTATTTTTAAACGAAATCATTTGAGGATAAATTCCTATTGGCATCCTGTCGGGTTTAATTATTTCCAAATTGTTCCTGTTTAGAAAACCGGAATTATTTTTTCTGATTAAGACAAGAGGATTACAGGCGCCTGAAAATTGCAGTTCTTTTGTATCGGTATTTAAAGCGCATAAGGCAATGTCCATACCATCTTGTTGTTCTCCTTCTATTCCTTTCTGATTAAGGGCAATAATTACTTTTAGCCGTAATTCGTTCAATAATTCATTGGCAGAAATATATTTATTAGTTAATAGTATCTCATTAAGAAATGTAACGCCGAGGATAGATATCAATGCGCCTGGCACTCCGTGACCGGTACAGTCAGCGACACAGAAAAAAATTTTATTTTCGCGCTTAAAAAACCAGTAGAAATCGCCGCTGACTATATCGCGGGGTTTAAAGAAAATAAAACTCTCTGGAAAAAATTTTTTAATATCTGCTTTCGGAGTGAATAATGCAGATTGAATATAACTTGCATAACGTATGCTATCGGCAATAGTTATGTTTTTTTGCACGAGCTCTTCTTTCTGTTTCAGCAGTACAAGTGTCCGCTCCATCACTTTTATTTCCAGCTCGTGTCTGAATGATTCTAATTCGATAAGTGTTTCATAGCTTCTTAAAGTCGCTAAAACTAATGTGTAAAGACGCTCGCGTGTGAGCTCGGTTTTTGTTTTGTAATCGTTTATTTCATACGCCTCAATGACATCTTTTTCGGGCGCCTTACCTGCCTGACCTGTTCGCAGGATTATACGGACAAGTTTGTTGCTCAATGTTGTCCGTATGTATTTTACAAGATCTAAACCGGCATAGTCGGATTCCATAACTACATCCAACAGGATTAAAGCAGTGTCGGTATTTTCCTGAATAAGTTTTTCAGCTTCTTTGCCCGAATAAGCATTCAGAAACACAAGCTTTTTATTTTTATATAAAAAGTTTGTAAGTGCAATGCGGGTTACTTTATGCACGTCTTCATCATCATCAACGATGAGCACTTTCCAATGAGTGGCGGATTCAGAAACCTTTGAGCGCTCCTCTTCAGAAGCGAATATGAATTTGTCGCTATTATCGGTTGCTTCCATATTACAATTTAGGATTTAGGATTTATGCTGGTTACTTTATGCACATCTTCATCATCATCAACGATGAGCACTTTCCAATGAGTGGCGGATTCAGAAACCTTTGATTGCCCTTCTTCAGAAGCAAATATGAATTTATCGCTATTGCCGGTTGACTCCATATTTTTAAACAATTAAAAAAAATCCTTTCTTTAACTTTTCCTTTATTTTATTTAACCCCAACCCCTTAAAAATGGGCTATAACTGATGGGGGTATAATCCCAATCACTTATTTTTATACTGTCAACGGAACTACAATTGTAAACCGGACTCCTTTGCCCGGCTCGCTCCATGCTTTAATATCGCCTTTTAACTTATGCGTTACGAGGTTGTAAACAATGTGCATTCCCAAGCCGGTACCGCGCTGCTTATCAGTGGTGAAAAACGGGTCAAATACTTTTTTGAATACCTCCGGCGCCATACCTTTTCCATTATCACTATAAATAAAGGTGAGATTTTTATTGTCAGTTGTCGCCTCGAGCCTGAGCAAACCTTCGTCATTATCCGGGAAACCGTGAATGCTCGAATTAATTATAAGATTAGTTATGATTTGCGCAAAAGGTCCCGGAAAACTGTTCATAATAATATCGTTTTTACAATCCACTTCTACATTCAGTTTTGTATGTTTTAGCTTAGGATGCAAGCTGCGGACAATATCCTGCACATAGCTGCCAAAGTTAAATTCCCGTTTCTGTTCCGTTACCTGGTCAACTGAAACCTGCTTGAAGCTCTTAATGAGTTCGCCTGTCCGCTGGAGATTGCTTAGAATAAGGTCGCTCGATGCGACAGCATTTTCAAGATAATCGTCAAAGCACGATTGTGTCATTTTACCTTGTTTATAGAGAACATTTAATTGCCGGGTTATATCGCTCAGTGTAGAAGCGGCTGTAATGCCTATTCCGACCGGTGTATTGATTTCGTGGGCTACACCGGCAACAAGCCCTCCGAGCGATGCCATTTTTTCGGATTCTACGAGTTGTTTTTGCATTCTGCGTAATTCATCAAGTGTTTTACCAAGTTCATTTTTCTGATTTATTGCAACATCGCGCTGCGCTGTGATTTCCTCACTCTGCTGCTTTATCTTTTTCTCGGCTTTTTTTATCTCCGTTATATCAGAGTCAATGGTTATGAGCTTTATTACTTTACCTTCCCTGTTTAATATTGGTGTAAGGGTGGTTTGAAAATATATAGTTTTGCCTTCAGGGTGAATGAAAGAGGAGTCGTAGATATCGCTTTGTCCTGTTTCAATACATTTGGAAACGATGTTTTTTATTTTTGAACTGCTGCTTGCATTTAAAAGGTTTCTTCCATGTTTATCTATATATTCTTCTTGTGTGATACCATAGAGCTTTTCAAAACTTTTGTTTGCCCATTCGAAGTTGCCAGAACCGTCCATAATGACAATGGCGTTATCAGTTTCACTTGCTACGATTGAAAGCTTTTCTAATTCTATGTTTTGCTGTCTGATTTTTTCTTCTGCATTTTTTCTTTCGGTGATATCACTGCCTACGGTTATGCGTCTTATCACTTCACCGTTTTCATCAAGCACGGGCGTAACATTCAGGTACAACCATACTTTACCGCCTTTTTTTGTAAAATTTATAATTTCAGCGGTGAATGGCTCTTTGTTTTTTGCTTTCTCATCAATCATTCCGGCGGTCTCTCTATCTGTACCCGTACCTCTGAGCACTACCGACGGAAGCCTGCCTTTAACATCATCAAGCGAAAAACCTGTGATGCGCGTAAATCCCTCATTGACATATTCTATCCTGTCGTCCTTATCGGTTATAATTACGTAGTTGTCTGTTTTTCGTGCCACTAATGAAAGCTTGTCGAGCTCAATGTTGGCTTCGGTTAGTTCTTTAGTCCTGATTATTACCTTATCTTCAAGTATCTGTTTTTCCCTCTGGAGTTTGGCAATCCGCCACCGGTAAACCAAATATAATATACTAATAAAAACAACTACATAAATAACATACATCCACCATGTTCTATACCATGGAGGCAATACACTGAATCTGTAAATTACAGGTTCGCTCCATTGATCACCAGAGACACCATTAATGGCGTCTCTACCTGCGGGGCCGGTAAACAATGCCCTGATTTTAAAGGTATATGTGCCTTCCCATATATTACCGAAACTTGCCGATGTTTTATCAGTAATAGGTCTCCAGTCTTTGTCGTAACCTTCTAAAATATATTGATATTTTATAAGATACGGACGGGCAGGTTCTATGGCTGCAAATTCAAATGTGATGTTGTTATGTTTGTAAGGAAGAATTAAATTTTCAGGAATAGGGTAAAAACTGGTAATTCCGTCAAATTGTATATCCCTGAATTTTTGGCACAAGGTGTTGCGCTCCGCCGGTGTTAATGGTTTACCGAAAGTGAAGACTTCTTCGTTGATAATTGCTAAACTGTCCTCAGAAGAAGACACAAGGTCCAACCTCCAAGTCCCAAATTCCAAGGCGCTGTCTTGGGTCTTGGAATTTTGAGCTTGGGTTTTGGGACTTCTTAATGCGTACCAGCTTATATTTTCCTCATTTATCCTGATATTTTGTATTACTACCGTCGGCGGGTTTGGATTTCTTTGAACTGCTTTATAATCAAAGCGAACAAGCGCTGTTTTGTCGTCGCCTGTTGCAACCCAGATAATACCCTTGTTGTCAGGACACATTGAATTTATGTTTTTTACCGGGTAGCCTGTGCGTTCATGGTAGATTTCAAAAACAGGAATACTATCGGAAATAAGGGATGAGGGATAACTGTTGCTGACACTGTTGCTATTATATTTTTTCCTCCATCCTGTAATGACGCTTATGCCCTTGTTTGTTCCGAGAAATATTCTTCCTTCCATGTCTTCAACGATACTTGTTACTACATCATCGCTGAGCCCATCGGCGGTTGTAAAAGTTTTAAATCTTAAATGATTCATCCCACACATGCGGGATGAATCATTTAGAAAACTAATGCCGCCGCCTGCAGTACCAAACCAAAGATTTCCTGTTTTATCTTCAATGATAGTAATTACTTCATTATTACCAAGCCCATGAGCAGTTGTAAAGTTCGTAAAAGAATAGTTACCTCCTTTATTGGGATAAGCACAGCGGCTCACACCTCCTTCTGTTCCGAACCAGAGATTTCCGGTTTTATCTTCAAGAATACTACTTACACCATTATTTGCAAGCCCCTGCGCCGTAGTAAACCTGGCAGATGATTTCCCATCAAAGCGAACCACGCCTCCATCGGTGGTGAACCAGAGATTTCCTGCGCTATCTTCAAAGATATAAAAAACAAAACTACTAATTCCCTGCGCTTCAGTAAACACAGTAAAGGATTTTCCATCATAGCGACACACCCCGCCACTATAAATGCCAAGCCAGAGATTTCCAGCTTTATCTTCAAGGATACTTTTAACCCAACTGCCTGAAAGTCCTTGCGCCGTAGTAAATGTGGCAAAGGATTTCCCGTCATAGCAACTCACGCCTGCTCCTTTAGTTCCAAACCATAGATTTCCGTTTTTATCTTCAAGGATATTGAGTACAATATTTTTGGCAAGACCCTGCTCCGTAGAAAATCTGGTAAAGGATTTCCCGTCGTAGCGGCTTATACCCCCTCCATAAGTACCAAACCAGAGATTTCCAGTTTTATCTTCAAGGATAATTCTTACTTCATTATTGGCAAGCCCCTGTGCCGTAGTAAACGTTGTAAATGATTTTCCATCAAAGCGGCTTACTCCGCCTCCGTTTGTCCCAAACCAGAGATTTCCGATTTTATCTTCGGTGATGCACCTGACATAATTATTTGTCAGTCCATGGACTGTAGTAAAGTTCGTAAAAGATTTTCCATCATAGCGCGACACGCCGCCTCCATCAGTGCCGAACCAGAGATTTCCGGTTTTATCTTCAAGGATACTCCTTACACCATTATTTGCAAGCCCCTGCGCCGTTGTAAATGTTGTAACGGGATGCACACTTTCCTTGTGATTCGCTGAAGGGTCAAAACGGCTTACACCAT
Organism: Bacteroidia bacterium; assembly: GCA_016209245.1. Taxonomy (GTDB): domain Bacteria; phylum Bacteroidota; class Bacteroidia; order Bacteroidales; family BM523; genus JACQWN01. The sequence goes on along the minus strand of JACQWN010000363.1, from coordinate 14,082 downwards.
ATAATTTATTACCGAACCAGAGATTTCCGGTTTTATCTGTTATGGTGCTGATAAGCATACCACCAATTGCAATACCAAAAGGGGTAAATGATTTCCCGCCAGTCCCCTTTTTATTACTATCAAAGCGGCTCAATCCACCTAACCAGGTGCCGACCCATATATTTCCGGTTTTATCTTCAACAATACTTACAACATAATTAATGCCTGCCAGCCCATCCTCTGTAGTAAACGTTGTAAATGATTTCCCGTCGTAACGGCTCACACCTCCGTTAGTGCCGAACCAGAGATTACCGTTTTTATCTTCAAAGATACTGTTTACAACATTATTCGCAAGTCCCTGAGTCGTCGTAAAATTTGTAAATTTTTTCCCGTCATAACGGGAAACACCTCCTCCGTCAGTACCGAACCAGAGATTGCCTAAATGGTCAATGCAACCGCTAAGTATGCTGCTGAGCGCCAAGCCCTGCTCGGTGTTGTATGTGGTGAAAAAGCCGATACCCTGTGCTTCGGGTGCGACAGCCGAGAGGGTAGTTATTGCAGGAGGTTTAAGTTCAATTTTACGCGGACCGCTTTCAGTCTGAATAGTATAAGAAGAAACACCGGTTTTGGGTACTGTAATAACACGGGTTTTGGGACAATTGTTAAGAAGAATAGGGGTAGGCGGTTTTATGATGTCGGGATTATTTTTTAGAGCTTCCTGTTTCGGGTTTTCGGTTTTCGGTTTAGCACTTCCGGTTGCATGTTCAGGTTTTTTAATTTCCTGTTTGGAATTATTATTACATTGAATGAAAAGAAAAAGTAAAATGAATAATGAATATTTAAGTAATTTTAATTCATAAAATGAAATACAGAATATTTGACTAAAATTTTTCATTTGTTATTTGTTAAACAAATTCATTTATATTTAAAATTTAGGACATGGAACTATCATTTTTTTCACCTTATATTTATGTTCCTGGTTAAAGAGATAAATAATAGAGATTTCGTGTGCTCCAGCTGTATTACCGGCAAGTGAAGATATTGTAAAGTCATAACTATAACCTATGGAAAAGTATTCCACTTTATATCCTATGAGAAAAATTATTGCATCGCTTTGCAAAAAACCATTTTCTTTATTTAATATATGAGGGCAGCCTCTATAACCTATTCCAAGAATAAAAGGTGCTTTAGACCAATATGGGAATAAAAGGATCGTTATGCCAATATGGTGTTATTTCAAATTGATTAAAATCATTTTGTCTTTGATAAAGACATGATAGAAAGAGACTCTCTTCATTATCTTTTTTTGATTTACCCTTCAGCAAAATTTTAACGCCACCAAATAGTGAATATTTAACAGGAACAGAGCTTTTCTTTCTGAGGAAGGACTGATTGTTTTTAACCAGATGGTCTATAGTAAATCCTGCCCATTTATTTTCTGAATAACCAATTACAGACGCCGAACAGTCGAAATAATCAACTTTTTGAACCGGAAATGATTCAGATGTGCCAGGAGACATTCCATGGATTGAGACCTGGTCAACAAAAATAAGTTTTGATAGATCAAAGCTTCTTTGCGTATAATAATACTGTAGTCCGGGCCTGATTACCCAATCCTTTTTTATATGAATATTATATGAGTATTGAAATCCCAGATTTGTCGTGCGTAATCGCCCGCTCCCTGCCTGGTCACTGAGAAACAGAAACCCGACGCCGCTGTTTAATTTATAAAGAAAATAATCAAATGAACAGGAATATGTAATAAAGGAACCGGGTATTTTCAGCCATTGGTCACGAAAATTTGAAATAACCCTGCATCCGTCAGTACTACCAGCGTACGACGGCGATAGATATAATTGATTTGCATAATATTGCGAGAACTGTGGATCCTGGCAATATGATTTACTGGTACAATCTGCCAGCATTATTATCAGTATGACTATTTTTTTAATCATTTTGTTGATAGTTTCATTTCATTTAATAATCTCTGTTATTTGTATGTAAATATCATCTCTTTTGCCATTAAAATAATTAATGAAACAATGTCACATCGCCTGCTTCCTCATAAATCTGACCATCCTGGCATTGCCATATCGCCTTCCAGACATATACATCCTGCTGACAAAGCTTACCATTGTAATAACCATCCCAGCCCTGATAAATATCATTGGTTTGAAAAATTAATTCTCCCCACCTGGTAAATATCATCATATTGAATTCATCAATTTTACTTGAAGCAGGATGAAAAATGTTGTTGGTATAATATTTCGACTCAGAGTAAAAACCGTCTGATGGTCCATCTTTATCAGGAATAAATACATTTGGAAATAAAATTATACAATCAGGAACGACTCTGACCGCATCTTTGAAAGTAATTGAATCAAAGCACTGATATTCAGACCATACATTTAGTGAAATATCATATATTCCTTGGTTCTGATAAAAGTGAACCGGTTCGATCTCATTTGAAGTTGAACCATCACCGAAATCCCATAAATAAGTATATCCATACGATGAATAATTGTAAAAGTGAACAGGTTCCTTAATTTCTTTGACCGTATGTGGAACAGCTTTAAAATATGCATCAGGTTGTTCGTAAACACGGACTAGCCGCGTTATTGTATCACTTTCTCCTAATAAAGTATTTTCCGCAATTAGGGTCACATGATACACGCCGGGCATTTCAAAAACATAAGTAGGATTAGTGGCAGTGTCTGTGGCTGCTCCATCATCAAAATTCCAGTGATATTTATTAGCATATTTTGAGAGATTTTTGAAAGTAACGCTTAATGGTGGACATCCCGGCAAAACCGTATCAAAATCCGCTTTAGGATGCGGTGGAATAATTGTAATCATTATTGTAGCGCTATCCGAACAACTTTGGTTACTTACAATTAATGTGATGTAATATTTCCCCCATGTTTCATAAATATAAGGATACGGATCTTCTTGTTCCGAACCGGTATTATCGCCGAAATTCCATGAATAATTTATTCCGCCTGTACTTTGATTATCAAGAGTCACAGTGGTTTCCGGAAAATTTTGCGATACCGGCGATGCTGTAAATTCAGCATGCGGCGTCGGATGTACAGTTATGACTTGAAATGTCGCATCATTGCAATTATATTGAGACTGAACCAATAAAGAAATTTGAAAGTTTGTATCGGCTGTCTGGCTATTTATATAAGTATGTTGAACATCAAATAAATTACTTGATGTTCCATCACTAAAATTCCAAAAATACGACTGACCTTGTGTTGAATTATTTGTAATATTTACGAAAAACGGGCTGCAACCGGATGAATCCTCAACGACAAATTCCGCTTTCACTTCAGGATATACTATTAACGTATCACCATAAGCACTTAAACAATTATGCTCATTTGATGCCTGTAAAACTATATGGAAATATACAGGATTATTCTGAAAATTTTCAAAAGTGTGCACAATTGTATCTGCTGTTATTGTATCAATTGTAGGATCACCGAAACTCCAATAATAATTCGTAGCGCCTATAGATTGGTTATATATTTCAATATCAACATGCGAACAGGCGGTTGTGTCATTCAATGTAAATTGCGCAAACGGCTTGGGATGAACAATAATTTCTACGTAAGATGTATCTGTGCATAGATTTGCAGATATCGCAGTTAATGAAACAAAATAAGAAGTATCATTAATATAACTGTCATTATAAAATGTATGAGTCGGATTAAGCGAATCAGAATGGGAGTTATCGCCAAAATTCCAATCATAATACGCTATTTGACCTGTTGATAAATTTTGAAATTGCAGAGACAGTGGATGACATCCTGCAGTATCAACCGTAAAATCCAACTCAATACTATCAAAATAATAAACTGAAATAGTATGTGTCGCAAAATCGGTGCAATTATTGGAGTCTGCCACGGTTACAGAGTAAATACCGCTGCATAAACCGGTAGCTATTGAATCGGTTGCAACTGAATTTGACCAGTAATAATTAAATGGCGGTGTTCCTACTCCTTCATTAAGTATTACTATAAGCTCTCCGCTGCAAACGCCCGGACATAATATTTCGGTACCAATTAAACTGTCAATCAGCGGGCCAGGTTCTGAAATAATTGTAGAAGCAGTAGAACTGCATAAATTTGCATCCGAAATAGTGACTTCAAACAATCCTGCCGTGAGATTATTAATACTATCTGTAGTAAAACCACAATTCCATGAATATAAATATCCCCCGGTACCACCGGTCACAGACATATCAATTGCTCCGTCGCTTCCGTTATAGCATGTTACGTTATGACCATTTAATGTCACAATAATTGGCTCGGGTTCAGTAATAACAATTGTATCAAGAAATGCACACGAATTGTTGTCCTGAACAAATACAATGTAAACGCCTGCCTGAATATTGTTCAAATCCTGATATGTGGCGCCGTTTGACCATGCATATAAATAAGGATAAATGCCACCGGAAACTATTAAATCTGCAGCGCCTGTTGATTGTCCGTAGCAAGTGATGTTTGATCCGGAAATGATTGCTGATAATGCAGTTGAAGGCTGTTGAACCGTTATCGAATCAATTAAATAACAGGAATGTGCGTCTGATACTGTCACTGAATATATTCCTGCCGGTATTCCGCCAATATCCTGCGATGTAGCATTATTCGACCATAAGTAGAAATATGGAAATGTTCCACCTGTGACAGTTATATCAATCGAACCGGTGGAATAATTATAACACGCTACATTCGTTACCGAACCGGTAATATAAACGGGAGATGACGGTTGTGTCACTATATTTAATATTGTATCCATACAGCCATTGCCATCGGAAACGGTAATGGTATATGTTCCGGCAGATATTCCGCTAATATCCGGCAAAGTGTCTCCTGTATTCCATAGATACGAATACCCGGGTACTCCGCCTGATACGGTCAGGACAACCGAGCCGGTAGAATTATTATAACAAGCGGCAGGACGATTAAATATGTCCTGCGAAACGGCGCCCGTATTCCATAAATAGGTATAACCGGGTATACCGCCCGACACGGTCAAATCAACCGAACCGGTGGAATATCCGTTACAATTGACATTTGTCATTATAGTTGTAGCTGAAAGAGCCGATGCAGGTTGTGTGATTGCAAATGAACCAATAGCAGTACAGCCGTTTACATCGGTAATTGTCACGGTATATGTACCGGCAGGACGGTTAAACAAATCCTGCGAAGTAGCTCCGTTATTCCAGGAATAGGAATAAGATGGGGTTCCACCCGATGGAGTTAAATCAATTATACCAGTGGATTGTCCGTAACATAATACATTTGTTACAATTGTTGTTGCTGTTAATGCAGATGCAGGTTGCGTTATAGTTGTTGTTACAGAAATTGTACATCCATTTGCATCGGTAAGCGTAACTGTATAAGTACCGGAAGATAGGTCATTCAAATCCTGTGAAGTAGTTCCGTTATTCCAGGAATAGGAATAAGATGGAGTTCCACCCGATGGAGTTAAATCAATTGTACCGGTGGATTGTTCGTAACATAATACATTTGTTACAATTGTTGTTGCTGTTAATGCAGATGCGGGCTGTGTTACTGTTACCGATGCAGTTTTTGTGCAGGAGTTGAAATCTGTTACCGTAACTGAATAATTACCTGCAGAAATATTCATTATATCTTCCGATGTTTGACCATAATTCCATAAATAAGAATAAGGAAATATTCCGCCGGTAACAGTCAGATTTACAGTACCGGTAGAATCATTCCTGCATTTGACGTTTGTCGGGTCAGATTCAATTGTTATTTCTTCGGGTTGGGTTATTGTAACTGTTGCGGTCGTAGTACAACCATTTGCATCTGTCGCTGTTGCTGTATATGTTCCGGCTGTAATATTTATTAAGTCATCTGTAGATGCTCCGTTTGACCAGGTATAGATATATGGCGATGTACCTCCTGTAACAGTAGTATTTATGTAACCGTCTGTGTCGCCATAGCAATTGATATTTGTTCCGGCAATATAGGCTGCCAAAGGATTAACCGGTTGGGTAACAGTAACTGAAGCAGTAGTAGTACACGAATTTGCATCAAAAACAGTTACGCTATATGTTCCTGCGGAAAGATTAGTCAAATCTTGGGAAGTTAAAGAGTTTGACCATAAATAGGTATAACCGGGTGCACCTCCGGTAACAGTTAAATTTACTGTGTCTGCAACATCTCCATAACATTGGACAGAGGTACCTGCAATACTTGCAAGCAATGACTGAGGTTGTGCAATTGTTATAAAAGGTGAAGTCGAGCAATTGTATGTATCTGTAATTGTTACAATATAAGTACCAGCCGTGATATTTGATAAATTTTGTGTTGTTGCGCCATTTGTCCAAATATATGTATAAGGTGGAACGCCACCGTTCACACTTAAAGAAACTGCGCCGCTACTACCATTATTACACGAAACATTTGTGCCGGTAATAGTAGCGCTTATTACCGGGGGTTCCGTTATTATTACTGTAGCTGTTGCAGTACAATTATTGCTGTCGGTAACTGTTACTGTATATGTTCCAGGTGGTTTGTCTGATATTGTTTGTGACGTGCTGTCTCCTGTCCATGAATATGTATATCCGGGAGTACCTCCGGATGGAGATACTGTCGCACTGCCATTGCTTCCGTTAAAACAACTGACATTCGTTTGTGTAGTAAGTACTGATAATACAACAGGTTCTGTAATAGTAACAGATGTATCTATAGTACAACCCATAATGTCCGTAATAGTTACTGCATAGTTACCTGTCGGAATATTCGTTAAATCTTGCGATGATTGCCCGTAATTCCATGAATATGTATAAGGTGTTGTTCCTCCATTTACCAATAAGTCAATGCTTCCCGATGAATTGCCGTTGCAGGAAAGATTTATACTTATAATTCCTGTTGTAATATTGACTGGTTCCAAGATTATAACTGAAGCTACAACAGTCACAGAGTTTGCATCAGTAACCTCAACATAAAAGGTATCGGCTGGAATATTATTCAAATCCTGCGATGTCGCCCCATTTGACCATAAGTAGGTATAACCGGGAACACCGCCGGAAACAGATAAATCAGCTATTCCACTACTGTGTCCGAAACATTTGACATTTATACCTGTAATAGATGTCGATAAAACAGGCGGTTGGTTTATAGTAATTGTATTCACTGTTGTACATGTATTTGCGTCGGTAATTGTTACGTCATAGATTCCGTCTGTAAGCCCGGATATATTTTGAGTAGTTGCGGAATTTGACCATAAATACGTATAAGGTGATATTCCACCGGTAACAGTTAAACTGGCAGAACCGTCATTACCTCCGTTTGAGGTAACATCTGTTCCTGTAATACCGGTAGTAAGCATCGAGGCAGGTTGTGTAACTGAAACAGAAGCGGTAGCGGTACAAATACTTGTTGCATCTGTAATAGTAACCGAATATATTCCTGCGGATAATCCGGAAATATCCTCGGTAGTTGCGGAATTTGACCACAAGTACGTATAAGGTGATGTTCCGCCTGATGGAGTTAAATCAATCACACCGGTTGAAGCATTAAAGCATGCGACATTAGTAACTGTTGTATTGAAAGATAACTCGGAAGGTTGTGTAATGTTAATGGAATCAATTGCCGTACATCCATTGGCATCAGTGACAGTAACAGTATAGGTTCCTGGAGAAAGATTATATAAATTTTCGAAATTCTGTGAAGTTGACCAGAGAATTGTACGAGGTGGAGTTCCGCCGGAATGGCTCACAGAGGCAGTACCATTCCCCCATCCATAACATGTAATATTTGTTCCACTAATACTGGCGGATACGCTTGGTGGCGGATTTGTTATTGTCGCTGATATTAGGAATTCGCATCCATTGTTATCCTGAACAGTTACAGAATAAACTCCTGCTGTTAAATCCGTTGCAGTAGAAGTTGTTTGTCCGTCGCTCCATGAATAAATATATGGAGATGTTCCATCATATACCGTCACGCTTGCTGTTCCGTCATTTCCGTCATAACATAGCGGATTTGTTATAGATGGAATTACCCATAATGCATTTGGTTGTGTTACTGTAATGGGGGCAACTATACATGAACCGCCAGCATCTGAAACCGATACGGAATATACTCCGGCTGATAAGCCAGATGCTGTTTGTGACGTTTGGAATGTATTCCATGAATATGTATATGGAGATGTTCCGCCGCTCGGGTTTGCTGTAGCACTTCCGTTTGATAATCCGTAACATTGCACATTTGTGACTGTAAATCCGACTGTAAATGTGGGAGGTTGTTCGTTTATTGTTTCGGATATTGTTGCAGTACAACCATTATTATCCGTTACGGTACAAGTATACGCACCGGGTGCTAAATTGTCAATATCCTCGGTAGTTTCTCCATTGGACCAAATATATATATAAGGGGATGTTCCGCCGGTAACAGTCAGTTCAACAGAACCATTATTGGCACCGGTACAGGTTACATCAACTTTTGAAATAGTAAGTACTAAATCTGCAGGTTCAGTAATAGTAATATTTGCAGTTACAGTACAGTTGTTATTATCGGTAACAGTTACCGAATAGGTATCAGCCGTTAAATTTCCGATACTATTTGATATAGCGGCAGTATTAACTGTGGATGAGCCATTTGACCATTGATAGTCGTAAGGTAATGCGCCTCCGGAAGTAATGGTAACTGTCGCACTGCCGTTAGTCCCGCCATTACAGGAAATATTCGCTCCTGTAATGTTAGCCGAAAAAGGAACTGACGGTTGAGTAATTGTTAATGTTTTGGTTTGTGTGCATCCCAGCGAATCAGTGACAGTTACCGTATAATTGCCGGATGCAAGGTCAGAATATGTAACCGTACCGTCGCCGGTATACCCATTAGGTGACCAATCATAAGTGTAAGGCGGAGTTCCCCCACCGGCGGTAACAGTTGCGCTTCCGGTACTATCTACATAACAATCCACGTTTATTTGTCCTGTAATATTTGCAGTTAAAACAAGAGGTTCTGTAATGGTAATAGCAGCGCCGGTGCATGAACCAGCATTATCGGTCACAATAACCGTATAGGACCCCGGAGGCAACCCGGAATATGTATCTGTGCTATCGCCAGTATATCCGGCAGGCGACCAGTTATAAGTATAAGGAGATACACCCATTGGTGTTATAGTAATGCTTCCGTCCGACCAGCCGTTACAACTGACGTTTGTAACAACCGTATCTATAATTGATACCTGACTAGAGTCGGCAATGGTTACAGATGCCGAAACCTGGCAGCCTGCTGCATCGGTTACTATTACCCGGTAGCTACCAGGTGTCAAAGAATCCGCAATATCTGTTGTTTGTTCAAACGAATCGTTCCATGAGTATTCGTATGGCGAAGTGCCTCCATCGGTAAATACTCCGGCCCATCCATTATTATAGCAGGTTACATTACTATACAAATCGATATTTGCTGTTAATAAATCAGGCTGTATTATTATTACCGAATCTATTACAGTGCAAGAATTAGCGTCTGTTACAGTCACGACATACGTTCCGGCAGAAACATCTATCAGGTTTTGAGTAGTTGAACCGTTGTCCCATAAAAAAGAATAGGGTGGGGAGCCACCTGAAACCGTCAGGTACACCTCGCCAGAATAAAATAAAGAAACCTCTGAAATAATTGGAGTATCAACATCAGTCACATATAAAGAAGGCGCACTATTAAATAAAGGAATATTCTGTATTTCCATCCCATAAAATATGATAACATTTACCCATTTCAATTGCTTCCCGAAGTCTATTCGAAATATATTATTACCATCCTGAATAAACTGAAGAATAGATGGTTCTGAAACAGTATATGAATAAGTGAGGAAAGATAAACTACCATTAGCTCCCTCTGTAATAATATCCGGAGAACCATTAATATTAAATGTTATATCAGCCGGACTTCCGGGAGACCTTGCAGACCAGGAAAACTCTACTGAAATCACCTCTGCTGCCGAGTTTCCGTTACATACTAAATCGGTACTGACAATAGTCGCAATTAACTCTGAATCCGGTTCTGTAATCGTGTCTGTCGAAATGATATAACATCCGTTACCATCGGTCACCGTTACAGTATAGATATTATCTGCAAGGCCTGAGATCGTATCTGACAAAGCGGTAGTATCCATCGTACTTATTCCATTCGACCATACATAATCATAAGGAGGCGTTCCGCCGGAGATAAATTCCCTGATGCTGCCTGTACTGTCGCCGAAGCAAAGTATACTATCCGCAACGATACTATCGGTAAGTATCGGCGGCTCAGTAATGGTAAAGAAGACTAAATCATAACAGTTATGTGAATCTGTTACTGTCACTCTATAATCGCCTGTCGATAACGAAGATGCCATAAAAGTCTGAACCGGCGGAGTAGTATTCCATAAATATTCGTAAGGCGAAGTACCGCCATTGGGTGTAATAACGGCAATTCCATCATTATAATTATAACAACTAACATTGATTAGAGTTGAAATAGTGTCTGTTAATAACGTAGGTTGAGTAATTATTATAGTATCAATGACCTCGCATAAATTTGTGTCTTTTACAGTGACAATATAAGTTCCTGCTGAAATGCCCGTGAGATCTTGCAACGTTGAAGAAAAAAAGTTTGGACCGGACCATAAATAAGTATATGGTTGTATTCCGCCCAAAACAGTAAGATTTGCGGAACCTGTATAATACAACGAAACATTTGATGTAGTTGATGTAATTGATGTATCTGGGTCAAAAATCCCGGTCGGACTTCCGGTATAGTCGGCGATAATTATATCTTGTGAAGTGATTCCATGAATTGTAACCATTGCCCATGACAGGTACTCTGGGAAATCAACGGCGAAAGTATTATTTCCGTCAACAATTAAATGGATAACAGAAGTATCGGTAATTGTAACTGACATGGTTGCTGTCCAAAAATAGCAGCTTTTATTATCGCCGATAGTATTTAATGCCAAAGAACCATTGATATAAAAAGAAATATAAGCAGGATTTAATACGCATGAGGTTGCAAGCCAGATAAAGTCTATCGAAATTATTTCGACGGCGGTGTCGCCGTAACATAGTAAATCCGTACCTGCAATGTTTGTAGTAACAGGCGTTGAGGGTTGAGTAACAGTAACCGCAGCAGATACGGTACAATTATTAGCATCAGTAACAGTTACTGTCCATATTCCTGCAGTCAAGTTTGTTGCGGTTGCTGTTAATTGAGCAGGTGCTGGATCATTCCATACATAAGTATAAGGCGGTGTTCCACCATAAGCGGTAATAGTAGCGCTACCAGTACTATCGTCATGACAGGCCACATTTATTTTTGAAGTTATTGTATCTGTAAGTCTTGTAGGCTGGGTTATTGTAATGGTATCATAAGCAAAACAGCCGTTTATATCGGTTACCACAGCCCTGTAGGTGCCTGATGATAATGATGTTGCGGTAGGCGTTGTCTGAGCGGGAGGAGAATCGTCCCATAAATAGATATACGGAGGCGTTCCGCCTGCTCCTGAAATAGTGGCAGTGCCATCATTACCAAGGAAACAGCTTACGTCTGTATGTGAAATAATATCCGCAGTTACCACGGTTAGCGGCTGTGTTATAGTTACAGAGTCGGTACCGGTGCAACCATGGCTGTCGGTAACCGTTACGGTATAAGAACCTGGTGAAATATTCAATAAATTCTGTGATGTCGAAGCATCGCTCCACCAATAAGTATAAGATGGAGTACCTCCGGTAACTGTCAAACTTGCAGAACCCGTATATAACAATGAAATTTCTTTTGTAACAGTAACAGAGGTATCATTATAATAATTATTACTGCATAAATCTGTTCCATTTGTTTCTGCCAGGCCGGAGGGATTTGCAACAATTATTTCCGTAGTATTTACTCCATATACTGTCACAATTGCCCATGACAGATATTCAGGAAAACTAACGCTAAAAGTATTTATTCCGTTGGTAATTAAACTAAGGACAGAACTATCACTGATCGTTGCTGTTCTAATACCAGGCTCGCATTCACAACTACCGATTGCTCCTTCGGTATATAATGCGGTGTCACCATTAATTTCAAATAAAATATTACTTGCGCTGTAACATGAAGTAGCCAACCATTCAAATTCAATTAAAAATATTTCAGCGACCTGGTTTTCATTGCATCTCAAATTCTGTCCAATAATAGATGGCGTTACAGCGTTTGGTTGGGTAATATTAGCAGTAGCAGTCGTAGTGCATGAATATGCATTAGTTACGGTTACCGTATTAGCGCCTGCAGATAAGTTAGTGGCGGGATTTGTGGTTTCCCCGTTAGACCAGGAGTACGAGTAAGGACCTCCGCCGTCTGCAGTGACAGTTGCGGTACCATCACTTCCGCCATAACAACTTACATTCGTAATTGAGCCAATTTGGAAATAAGCGGATACGGAAGGCGGTTGAAGATTAATAGAATTTGTAGCAATACAAAAGTTAGCATCGGTTATTGTTACCGAATATATACCTGATGGCAAATTATCAATAAATTCCGTAGTAGCACCATTTGACCATTGATATGATGAAAAGGGTAACATTCCACCTGTGATGGATAAACTTAATTTCCCTGCGGTTGTATCACCAGGTGGACAATGAGGATAAGAATTAACATAATGGAAACAGAAAGCAAATTAGGAACTTTGACAGTATCGGTGGTAGTCGCTGTAATTCCAATATCATCTGTGACAGTTACACTGTAGACACCGACGCATAGATTTATAGCCGACGCTGTTGTTTGATTACCTGCATTTGCATCCCATAAATATGTATATGGTACAGTTCCTCCGGAAGCTGTAACAGTAAGAGAACCGATACACGGATCAGCAAAGCATGGGATATTGATAACGTCGGTAATGGTAGCTGTGACTTGTGAAAATAAAGATTCAGAATAGACTACAAGGGAAAATATAATGGGTAATATGAATTGTCTTATTTTCATTAAATTTGCTTCATTGTACTAATAGAACTTAAGAACCACTAAAATAAAAAAGCGTGGGACTGTAATTCTTATCCGCACTCGAGGTACTGAGATACCCACTACTGCAAATAAGTTTAGCCCACGCCTTAGCGTGAGCGTTCCACTTATTAAACTTGCAGTAGTTGAAAATTCTCAGTTTTCGAGTGCAAGAATAAAAGCTAAACGCTTTAAGAAATTATATTAATGAGTTTATGTCATATTTATTTTTTTAATTATACTCCCAAAATAATGAATTTATTTTAAAATCACAGAATTATTTTTATATTGTGTAAATCTTTAATCAACACACTCAAATTTTAGTTTTTCTATTCTGGACCTAACCTGTTTTAACTCGGTAATCGTAATATATACTATAGGATTCCCCTCATCCCTTGCTGATAAACCTGTTTGTCTTGCCCATTGGTTAAACTCTTCATCATCATTTATCTGCATAACAAGCAGAGCATTGTTAGGTATGTTGTCACCAAATTCCGGGTGTTCCAATACATACTTATCAAACTCTTTGACAAGCATAGTATTTTTTTCTATAAATTGCTTAGTGTTTTTCATTATATTAAACCATTTATAAATTTTTTTTTATACAATTCCCAATTATCGTTGATATCATCATCTGCAAAAGATAATGCTTCTTCATACTTCAGATTAAGTTTTATTTTTTTACATTCCCCTTTGATATTAAAGCAATCTTTATGTGCAAAGTCATGTGCACAATCATATCGTATTACTTCTTTCCACTTATTTCCGATTTTTATTTCAAGCTGGACAACATACTTAATGATTTTTCCATGATCTGCAACGTGATAATGTCTTTTACGCGCATCAATATCTAATAATAACAAATATTGCTTTTCATTCATATTTTGTCACTTAATATAAAATAGTTTTAAAATCATCTAAAGGTTCGTTAAAATCAGGCGACATTATAATTTGTCCTTTCAAGCGACCAAATTCCGGTGAATTAGATAAATCCTTTTTTCTTGTTCTGGTAAATTTAAGCCTTATTCGTTCAATGTTATTCAGAATATTTTCATCATTAACATGTAAAATCCAGTCCAGTAATTCTAATTTTTTTTCTTGT
>JACQWN010000362.1:3191-3977 GCA_016209245.1 Bacteroidia bacterium | reverse complement strand
AAGATTTATTAGAACTAAAAGCTGTTTTGATAGATTATCTTTCAAAAAAAACAGTATCAGAAGCAGATAAAGCTTTCGATGAAAAAGGTATTACAATTAATGATATTGAACAATGGCGAAAGGAACATCTAAGAAAAAGAACATAAAATATGTAGTTGATACAAACATTTTTGTAATATCAATTTCAAGCCGTTCCCCTTACCATTCGATTTATACAGAACTAATCAAAGGTAATTTTGATTTATTAGTAAGCAATGAAATTTTATTGGAATATGAAGAAATTATTATAACAAAATATGGAAAAAAACAGCTGATTTTTTTCTTGGTTTGTTAGCTGAATTACCTAATATTAAATTTATTACTCCATACTACAATTGGAATCTTATAGAAACAGACCCCGATGATGATAAATATGTGGATTGTGCTATTGCAGGTTTAGCAGATTATATTGTTAGCGAAGATAACCACTTCAGTAGTTTAAAAGATATATCCTTTCCAATAATTAAAGTAATAAGCATTGAAAAATTCATGGAATTAATACTTCAGAATAAATAGCGATAAACAAATACGAATAAAAAATTTGTAAACTAAAAATAATCATTTTTGAAAAATGCCGAAATTAATTGCTTTTTAAGCAAAGTATAATATTGAACTATGAACAAATTTTGACAGGGGAAAATATTTTAAATATGTTCAAAAAAAATTATTTACAAATGAAAAAAGTTGATATCGAAAAACTGACACCAAAAGTCAAAAAAACTACAGTATGGGAAAATGCAGAAGATG
>JACQWN010000362.1:0-3129 GCA_016209245.1 Bacteroidia bacterium | reverse complement strand
GAATATTCGTTCCTATATGCTGAAAAAATGCTACCTCCCCAACTTAGAATGGGAGAGCCAATGACAAACAAAGAATTTGCTGACGCATTGCAGTATATAATTGACGTATGCCCTTGGTTTTACCCGGCTTACCTTGACATGGGAGCAAGGTTGCTGTCAGTGAATATAGATTTAGCAACAGAAACTCTTGATACTGCATTTGAGATTTGCATAAAAATAAGTTCATGGGATACTATCAGCAAAGATTATGATATAGTTTTCGATAATTTCGAGAAAGTATTTCACGAAGAATTCATAGTACGCTACTCTTTAAAATTAATTGAGAAATTCCCCGATAAAGCTATTCTTTACGATTTTGCCGCTTATGGATTCAACATATTAAGCGAACATGCCAAAGCTATTGAATATGGCATGAAAGCAGTTGCCATGGAGCCAAAAAATACATATTTTCTCAATAATTTAGGAATATTTTATTTATCGGATAAATATTATGATGATTCAGAAAAATATTTCAATCTTTCAATCAAAGCCGATCCAAAACACGAAAATCCGAAAAATAATCTTACCGATTGCAAAATTATGAAAAAGAAGAATTTATCTATGAATGAATACTACATGCTACCGATTGATTATTTGAAAATCGAAAAATACGAGAACAATGAAGAATGGTCCGAATTGGATGATTATGTTGAATTACAGAATCAGCAAAAATTTCTTATTCTCCATTTAACTTTGACTAAGCAAAATCAATTCAAAGTACATAATTTTCATTCCCTTTTTAGCACGCTGCGCATATTTTTTAACTTTGTGAAATCAGTCAGTAATGATACTTTTGTTTGGGAAGATATTGATTATTTCATTCGCTATTTCAAAGCGATAATGCATAAATTTATCTTTAAGCATGGCGATGTTGATGATAAGATTCTGACTGAAATCTATGATTCCACATTGATGTATTACCGTTTTCTTTCCGATAATAAAGTAATTGGACAAAAACAGTTTGCAGAATTTCAGGAACTGGCAAATTCATTAAAAGATGAGTTATTCGATAAAATGCACAAATACAACAAAGTTCGGCACAATCCGACTGTAAGCGAAAAGAAAAAAGAAGCGATCAGAGAAGAATTATTTGAAGGCGATCACGATTGGATGTTTATTAATTAGTATATGAATTATTCAAAAGAGCGAAATAATAAACTCTAAAGCAATTAAAATACCTGTTTCTACGAGACATAAAATAATAAATAAATTTATTGAAAATAAAATATTTATAGAATTTGAATCTGATAAATACATGTTAGACAAAAAGATACAGCTTTATTGCAATTTTTTTGAGATTTAGTGATTTTAGTGATTTCAGTGATTTCAGTGATTTTAGTGATTCAGTTTCCATTATACATAAAACGGGATAAATTTCCGCATTTTGTTCCGATTTATTTGGAATGATAGAGACGCCCAATTTTGGCGTCTGTACACTCCGTTTGTTCCATATATCGGCATTAAAATAGTGCTGAAATTTATCCTTTTCACAGTATAAAAATACCGAAGAACCATAAAAATTATATACAGATGAAAGTTAAACAAAATACCAGAAGTAAATATGAAAAACATCAGATTTAACCGTCACATCGTTTTTTCGTTGCTTTTTTTAATGGTATCAATAGTTTTTATATCTACCTGCAAAAAACTCGAAAAAGTCCCTGCCGTGACCACCAGCGACATTTTTGTAACTGATACCGCCGTTATTGCCCACGGTACGGTAGTTGACATAGGCGAAGGAAATACAACCGCTCACGGCTTCTGCTGGGCAAAAACAGCAACGCCCACCATCTCCGACAGCAAAATTTCGCTTGGCGCTGCTTCACAAACAGGCGCCTATCAATCCGAGATTACGGGACTTGAGCCAAGCACGATCTATTATTTACGCGCTTATATTTCAACGCCTGATGAAACAAAATACGGAGAGGTAAAAAGTTTTACTACGCCGGTTTTTCTGCCGTCGGTAACAACAACTCCGATAAGTTCAATTACACCTTCCACGGCAAGCAGTGGCGGTACCGTAACAGATAACGGTGGCGCTACCGTAACAGCCCGCGGTGTTTGTTGGAGTACCAGCCAGAACCCGACCACTGCCAACAGCACAACTTTTGACGGAACAGGCACAGGATCTTTTACTATTTCTATTACAGGACTTTCAGCCGGCATAACTTACTACGTAAGGGCTTATGCGACCAACAGCGCCGGTACATCGTACGGTAATCAGGTGAATTTTGCAACTTTAGATGATGATACTCCTTGTGATGGTATAACATCGTTCAATTATGGCGGACAAACTTACGGAACTGTCGAAATTGGCTACCAATGCTGGATGGCTGAAAACCTTAATATCGGCACCATGATAAATTCAACGGAAGGAGGTCAGTTGCAGACCGACAACGCTCTAATTGAAAAATACTGTTACAATAATAATTCAGCCAGTTGCGACACTTACGGCGGGCTATACGAATGGAACGAAATGATGCAGTACAACCCTTCAGATGCTGATAATCCAGGGACAACACAAGGCATTTGCCCGCAAGGTTGGCATCTTCCTATCGATGTCGAATGGACAGCATTATCCGATTATCTTGGAGGTGAAAGTGTAGCTGGTGGAAAAATGAAAGAGACAACTCAGTGGATTATGCCAAACATCGGTGCAACTAATGAAAGCGGTTTCACGGCTCTGCCTGGTGGCTACCGCCTCAACTTTGATGGCTCGTTCATAGCTCCGCTCGACTACTGTGCCTTCTGGTCGGCAACAGAGAACAGTAGCACGAATGCTTGGATGCGCGATCTGTTCAATGAAAGCGCCGGAGTGGGCCGGTACGACGACGGTAAGACGAATGGCTTTTCGGTGCGCTGCTTCAAGGACGATTGACAATTTGAAGTATGACGCTTCGTTGTCCTGCGGACGAACGAAGGTCGGCCCCGACCTCAATTCGTCCGCAGGACAATTGAGCGTCATGTAGGACCCACTTATATGACGCTTCGTTGTCCTGCGGACCAACGAAGGTCGGGTGCGACCTCAATTCGTCCGCAGGACAATTGAGCGTCATGTATGACCCATAGTGACGCTTCGTTGTCCTGCGG
>JACQWN010000361.1 GCA_016209245.1 Bacteroidia bacterium | reverse complement strand
TTCGTCAATTTTTTCCACGTTAATCTTTTTATCATGCAAATATTTGAAGTTTCCTACGTCGTCAAACCAGCCCATTACCGCTTCACGTTTTAATTTTGTCGGCTTTATCGAAATGCAAGTCTGGAGGCTACCCCAGTAGTATTCTGCCGGGTGGTTGTAAATACTCAGCCAGCTGGCCTATCTCTTTCATTCAGCCGCTAAATTAGTTTTTTTGCCACCAATGCTTTTCTTAATGAAGGTAATGCAGACCGGTGATCGTAAAGTAGTTTAACCAATTGGCGCACTTCGTTTCAACCATGGACTTTATAATGCTGTGCCTTGCCCACCTTCGGAGAGGTTTGTCCACGTTGGGCTTATATAATCATCTGGGCGAATACAAAGGAAGCGTAATAATGAACTCAGACCCTTTATCAGGTACGGAATTTACACTGATTTTTCCATTGTGTAAAAATATTATTTTTTGAACAAGCGATAATCCAATACCATGACCTTTTGTGCTTGTTGCATTTTTTGCACGGTAAAACGGCTCAAATATTAAGCTTATATCCTCTTTTTTTATACCAATACCATTGTCAAAAAACTTGATAATTATTTCACTGTCAATTGAACTAATCGTGACATTAACTTTATTATCGTGTGAATATTTGCAGCCATTATCTATTAAATTATTTATTGCAGCTCTGATAAGAATTTCATTTCCAACTATTGTGAGTTTTTCCTCGCTGTCGAGATTATTATCAAAATCCAGATTAATAATAAAATTTTTATTTCCTTTTAAAACATCTTGTCTTGCTTGCCATATAACATCATCTATTCTGATTTTTGAATAATTCATTCCGGAGAAGTCAGAGCTTGCTTGGGCAAGCATAAGCAATTTATTTGAAAGCTGGTTTAAATTGCTGATTTCATCAAGCGCCGAAGATATTGCATTTCTGTATTCTTCGTCCGACCTGTCGCTCATAAGTACAACATCAAGCTGTCCGGTTATTACAGTAAGCGGAGTTCGTAATTCATGTGAGGCATTTGCTATAAAATTTTTCTGCATTTTAAAAGCATCTTCAAGTCGTTCCAACATTTTATTAAAAGTTTTTGCAAGTTTGGTAATTTCGTCCCTGCCTTCTCCTTCATCAACCCTGTTATTTAAATTTGTAATACCGATTTTGTCAACCTGATTGATTACTTTTACTATGGGTTTCAGAGATCTTGAGGCAAAAAACCTGCCTGCAAAATAGACAACAATAAGACTGATACAAAAAACAATAATCATTATTATCCTTAAATTCTTCATCTTCCTGAAACCATAAATATCGGTTGCAGCAATAAAAATAACTACCTTTTCACGCTCACTTGCATATAATATGCCGACAATTTCATAAGACTGCTGACGAAATTTTATTTCTCCCTCTTTCTTAACCTGAGCAATTATATCATTTTGAAAATGAAATTGATTTTTCTCTTCCGAACAGAATATTATATGATTGACCTCATTGTAAATGATGATTTTTTCATTTGCAAGACTGGTCGGATTGTTTTTTTCAATTTTTTTTAATAAATCGCTGTCAATTTCATCAATTTCTATAAGTAATTGCCCAACCGCTCTAGCTTTATTCGACAATCTTTCATAAAACTCATCCTGACGGTATTTAGAAAAGGAAATGTAAATAGCCAATAATGAAATGATTAAAATAAACGCAACTATTGCAATAAATTGAAATGAAATTTTCTTTCTTATTTCCATAGGCTTAAATTATTCATCCTGAAAAATATATCCCATCCCTATCCTGGTTTGTAACAGCTTATTATCAAAGTTCTTATCAATTTTTTTTCGCAAAATATTTACATAGACATCAACTACATTTGTCCCTGTATCCAATGTTATATCCCATACTTTTTCAGCAATTTCGGCTCTTGACAGCACTTTATTTTTATTTCTCATAAAAAATTCCAGCAAAGCGAATTCCTTTGCAGTAAGTTCAATAGGAACATCTCCCCGGCGTGCAATTTTTCGGTGAAGGTCCAGCTCAAGGTCGGCTACTTTAATAGATGAAGATATTTCAGAATGGCCTGATGCCCTTTTAATAAGAGCCCTGATTCTTGCAAGTAATTCCTTAAATTCAAATGGCTTGACTATATAATCATCGGCGCCTTCATCAAATCCCATTAATTTATCATCGGTGGTACCAAGGGCTGTCAGCATTAATACAGGTACATTGGAATTTGCCTGACGAATTTTTTTACATAATTCGATACCATTAATATAGGGAATTATTATATCGAGCAATATTATGTCATATTGATTTCTGCTTACCATTTTTTCGCCGAGCAGGCCGTCATAAGCGATATCAACTTCATAACCTTGCTCCTTGAGTCCTTTTTGCAGGAAGGAAGCGACTTTAGGTTCATCTTCTATAACAAGCACTTTCATATTATAATTTTTATTTCCAAAATTAGTAATTATTACAATAAGTCGTGTAAAGAAAATACATATTTAATTGAATTTTAATTTCATATTAATATCTGCTTATTGTTGTTATTGTATTTTTATATATTTAATGCGAATTAAGGGTTGAAAATATGATAATCTTTATCATGTAAAT
>JACQWN010000360.1:1715-3638 GCA_016209245.1 Bacteroidia bacterium | reverse complement strand
TTGTCAAATAATAACTAATTCCATGTAAATCTAATCTCTCTATAACAGTTTTCCATTCAGGTGGAATGATGTATGCTTCAGGAAGTTTAGCTTTGACAACCGGTATTTGTTTACAGAAATAAGGTATTCTGAAAGTTTTTGGTTTGCCATTATATTTAAACCAGCTTCCACCTGTAAGGTCACTTTTTTCAATAGTATAATCAATTCCGAGAAAGTCAACCAAAGTAGAATCGGGAGAAGGAAAGAAAGTAAGCGGAAATTCTTTTTCCCTGAATTTTTTACTTGCAGCAAATTGATCCGCCTTGTTTATAAGTTCCTTCAGTGATTTATGTTGAACATTAAGAAATTCCAAAGAATTTTTTAACATTTCATAAGTCGAGGATACTCTCGTCTTATAATTTTTCAACATGTGAGTTTCGAGCAAAATTGCCGGTCTGTTTTGAATAGCAGCATATCCTTCAGATAATCTTGGCGGAGCTACATATCCTGCTAATCCGCTTCGTGGGTCATGCCAATCCCTGAAATAGACGTAAGGGAAAATCGGATAACCTGCTGTATTCATTTTTGTTTCAATATAATGAAGGTATAAATTTTTAACCCATGCCGTCAATGAAGAATCCATATTTCCTGATAAATTCATATCATAGGTAATTGCATATTGATAATCAGCACCGTCGGTTGTATGACAATCAATAATAAAATCCGGAAGCCAGCCGGTGAATAATTTAAGCCATGCCTGCATTTCGGGCGCATCTGCTTTCAGAAAATCCCTGTTCAGATTAAAATTATTAGCTGTTGTGCGCCAGCCCATTTCTTCAGGACCATTTTGATTAATCCTGTTATGTGGACCAAAACGTTCATGACCGTCAACATTAAAAATAGGAATAAAAAGAATTGTAACATGCTCTAATAAACTATCAAAGCATTTTTTAAAAGCGATATCTCTTAATAACATTAATCCGGCATCTTTACCTTCACATTCGCCTGAATGAATACAGGCAATAATCATAATGATGACATTTCCGGATAACTTGACGGAAGAAATATCAAAATTTCCGTTTTTATCTGCAATAATAAGCGGGCGCTTACGTCCCTGCGGGCTTGTACCAAAATCGGTATAATGCAATACTGTGGAATTATCGGCTAATTGTTTACAAAAAGCGACAGTTTCTTCATATCGCGGAATTTTTTTATAACCCGATTTTTCGCAATATGTAAGTAATTGTTTCTCAGTTATATTCAAATCGTTTTTTTTCTGATTATCGCTTGTACAACACACAATTATTCCAATAAAAATAATCAATGTATTTAATACACTTGTTCTCATATAACTTTGCCTGTTTATTCTTTTATTTTCCATGCCTTCCACGCATCCTCTATATTAACACTCGGTTTTACCTGCGGCGTCTCATCTTCGATGGTCAGGTTTTCAGGCACATAGAAACTTCCTTAATATTCGCCGGCGTAACATCTTTCGGCACCAGCAGCAACTCACCGTTATACTTCGACTGGCTCATTACAAGTACTTCGACTTATTTTTCAAAAATATCCTTCAGGTCTATAACCAAATCGTCAAAAATACCTACTTTAACTTTATCGTCGTAAGTATAAATCTTGTCTAAAACAAATTTTTTTTCTTTCCCAAGTCTGAATACAGTAAGCAATTTATCGGTAGGGTGAACAAGCCAGTATTCCCTGACTCCTGCCTGTTCGTAGAGAATATATTTATCTTTAAAGTCTCTTTTTGAGGTTGCCGGCGACAGCACCTCGACTATAAGGTCGGGCGCTCCGATGCAACCGCGTTCGTCAAGTTTTTTTGGGTCGCAAACGACAATTATGTCAGGCTGGACAACTGTAAAGATTTTATCATCGCTTTTGACTTTTGGCGACTTTGGTATTCTTACATCAATAGGTGCGTATAAT
>JACQWN010000360.1:0-1663 GCA_016209245.1 Bacteroidia bacterium | reverse complement strand
TGATACGGTCTGATGACTGGCTGATGGTGCAGGACTTAAATCAAATATGACGCCGTTAATAATCTCATAACGTTTGTCGTCATTCCAGCTATAATAATCAGCGTAGCTGTAACGTTTGCACGGGTCAATCTTAATTGGTTCCATTTTTTGATTTTTGATTTAGGATTTTTGATTTAGGATTTAGTTAAATTACTGCAAAAATAACACAATTTTGAAATAAAAACAAATGCAGCGTTCGGACCTGTCAGGTTTTCGAAACCTGACAGGTCTTGAATCACTCCATATTTTAAACCTGACAGGTTTACCAAACCTGTCAGGTTCGGGAGATTAACAATTTGCTTTTCATCCAATATCTTAACAAGCAAATGAAAACGATTCTTCATCAGACACCATGCATAAGTTTCGGTAATTGGTTCTATATATTTTTCGTATAATCTAAGAAAATGTTGGTAATTATCATTTTCTGCAAAAAGATTACAGTAATTAATACCACAGTTGTAAATGCGATGCATTGAGCTTGTCGAAATGTGATAATGTTTATTGAACTCTAATTGTATCATATATAATTCCCCTGATTTGTTACACACTCAAATATTTTATAAAACTACGATATTAACAAGAAATGTCAATTGTTAATAACTCAATAATTAGCTTGTAAATTCTCTTATTTTCCCTTTACAATACAGAGTTTATGAAATTATTAATAATCATATAAATATATATCACAAGTGCAGTAAACTTATATTTTATTAGAACAGAAAGTTTTGACATGTACTAAAAGTTATTAACAAATTGTTAATAACAGATGTTAATTTTGTGTTGATTTTATAGATGCAAAATATTTGGATTTAGATATTTGTTTCATGTATATTTGTCGTATCAAGTAAGGGATAAAAGGCCAGCTTTGAAAGCAAGGAATTTGCGGAAAGTGTTCTTTAGTTAGAGCAAAAGAAGCAAATTCCGGGAAATATCCGGTTCAAACGAGCAGGATATTAGGCTGCCATCAAACCGGACTTGATAAGATAACAGACAATCTTATTAGGTTCTTTCTCATGATTGAAGGTTTGTACGGATTGTTGTGAACCAGCCTTTAATGGCAAGGAAGTCTGTAAACCGGCTGGCAACAGCCGATTTTTCCGGTTCATACGGTAGTTGCAGATGTTAATATTTCTCTTCGGAGAAATATCCACACCTGCCGACAGTCTGCAAAGGCTGCCTGTCAGGAAAGGAAAAACAAAGCAAAAACCGGCTGGAAAAGTTTACAGGATACGAAACAAACAATATTTCAAGCCGTAAGGTTTGAAGTAAGCAAGTTCCAACCCTCCGAAAGGAGGAATTACTGTAAACAAGGGATAAAGTAAAATTTGGTCCGAAAGGATCGAATCAACTTTGACCATTTCCGGGGCAAATTCGAATCCATACTGTCCATACTCCTCAGAGTAAGGATAAAGCACGATACTGACCGAAAGGTTTGGAAAATACTTTATCCGGACAGTAAAAAGGAAAACAAACCGGCTTGAACCAATCCTAAGGGATGAAAGTGTTTAAAGGTTGATTCCTTCGGGAAGAAACCTGTAAATGCCGGGGTTCAAATCAAGCCCGAAAGGGAATGATAATTATGAGGGTTAATGGTCAAGATGTGGAAGAAATTGCTGTAGCAGGT
>JACQWN010000359.1 GCA_016209245.1 Bacteroidia bacterium | reverse complement strand
TGCCGCCTGTGAATATCTTGGACAAAGGAAAGTGAAAAATGTCGCTATGCGCATGTCGTCTGAGGATTTTGCTTATTATTCAAAAATTTGCCCTACAACGTTTTACCGTCTTGGCTGTGGCAATAAAAAGAAAAATATCATTTCACCTTTACATTCTCCGAATTTTAGCATTGATGAAGATTGTATCAAAATCGGAATGGGGCTAATGGTGTGGCTGACAATAAACTTAACCCAAGTTGCTATACTAAAAACAGGGTAAATTACAGTTCCGCTTCAGGCGGAAGTAGTTGGTAGCGGTAGTTGGTAGTCGGGCTGCTACTACCAACTACCTACTACTACTACCAACTTTTCAAAATGCGAAAATGAGCGCCTCTGGCGCCATGACACTCTGCATCATTTATCCTGTTTGCAGTATAATTTTTCCAAAGATTACGCAACCTTTTTTATTTTTTTGCGTCTATTTATAGTTTGTCTGTAATGTCATTTATTTGTTTAAGATTTGATTTAAGAACAAGGACAGCCGTCGGCTAAAGCCTTACGCTTGCGCCGTAGCTTCAGCGTAGGAGCATGGCGTCGGACGATTAACGATTTTAGATTTCAGATTTTCAACTACTTCGTAAATCAAAAATCGTTAATTGATATTCGTTAATCAAAAATGTATGACTTTACGGACAGACACTATTTAATGTTTAAAAATTTTTAATAATTTAATACCTAAACATATGAGAAATGGTAAATTTATATATAGGGGGGGGTATAACTTGCTGATTAACAGCAAACTACTCTCCATTGTTCTTTTCTGCTTATTAATTTCACAAGCCCAAGCGCAACCAGGTAATCTGCCTACCAAACCTGTTCCTCCGGGACAGGGCAATCAGCCACAATTCAAATGGGACGTGAGGTTGAATACCCTTTCACAAGGCGATAAACTCGGTTCAAAAAATCTGTATCCTATAATATTATGTACAAATGATACAGAAAGAGCAAGTCTGACAACAGACGGTATGTTTGTTCTGAATTATTTTTTAGGATATACAGGAATTGTATATCATAATAATGATGGAACTTTTCATTCGGTTCTGCTAGACGGTGACGAGACAAAGTTCCTGAATGCAACCGGAGAATTTGCCGCTTTACCACCTGATAATGACTGGCAGGTAAGCGGGGTTGATATGTTTAATCTGAATTCCGGCAATGTTGGTGTTGGTGTTTATCCTACAGCTAAATTTGAAGTCGGGGGTAGCAGTAAAATAAACGGCGGCCTGGATATCAGAGATTATTTACAGTTTACAGGCACTGGCTTAAATAAGATAAAAGCCAACAGCGGCTTAATATTAATTGATGGAACAAAAATCGGAATAGGCGTAAATCCTGATCCCAGTTACACTCTGAATATTTTGGGAGATTGCAATCTGGATGGTTATTTGTATGTTTCTAATGGAGTAATTATAGGGAAGCGTATAAAAAGTGAAAAAGGATTATTAGATACAATTCTGACAAAAGAGCTTGCAGTAGAACAAAAAATACTGACAAAAGAAATGCAGGCAGATACAGTTACAGCCGTAAAGATGGTGACGGAAAAGATAGAAGCTGTTAAGGATGTAAAAGTATCAACAATAACTATTGACGGTATCAACAGCAAAATTACATCAACAAGCGGAAGTATTGATTTTGGATTTACGAATCTGAATACATCAAAGACAGTAAGTGCTTACTCTCTTATTACAAATGAATTGAATGCGACAGGCACAATAACAGCGAATACGTTATCAGCAGCTAATTTGAATGTAAGTGGACAAACACAATTTAATATATTACATGTTATTGATTCTGTCAAAATTGGAAATTCAATTTGGTTAGGCGGGCTAATGGGTAATGAGAATAATCATATTTATACTACTAGTGGAAATTTATACTTACAAAGCCAGACATTTAATCAAAATACTATATTAAATGCATATTCTGGGAAAGTTGGTATTGGTACACTAAATCCTCAAGTAAATTTACATATAGAAGGTGAGACATGCATTGGTTCGGATGGTTTACCTTGCCCTCTAAAGCCGGATTTATCAGCAACAGTTAGACTTGAAGATGAGGTTATTATTAACGGTACGAGTGAAAGAGCTGCCTGGTGGGATTTCAGAGTAAGCGGAAAAGACCGGAATTTATTATTCAGGACTAGTGCCTCCGACCATGAAGAATTGAATGTTATGACGCTTACTGAAGATGGCAAGGTTGGGATTGGCACCGACAATCCTTTTGCCCAACTATCCGTTTATGCTACCGAAACCAATATCGCCCAGTTTATATATCAAAATCACTATAATTTGCCGAGAGTCACTATAACAGGTTCGACAAATAAGATTCAGTTCAAAACCGATTATGCCATAGCCGGCAACGTAGATTTATCGTTTGGAACTTTTCATGCGCCGGATGCATTAATAATAAAAGAAGATGGCAGTGTTGGAATAGGAATTACCAACCCTGCAAATAAATTAGATGTCTGCGGAACGGTACGTGCAAAGGAAATAATTGTTGATGAAGATGACTGGTGTGATTATGTATTTGAAGATAATTACAAACGCATGACTTGCGAAGAAAGAGAAATGTTTTTCAAAAAAAATAAGCATTTACCGGGAATTGCCCCAGGCAAAGAAATAGAAGAAAACGGTTTAAAAATTGGCAATACAATGGCTGGTCTTACATTAAATATTGAGGAAATTAGCTTAAACCAGATTGAATTGTACAAAATAATAAAGCAACAGCAAGAAGAAATAGAACTGCTAAAAAAACGTTTGGAAAATATAGAACAAAAATAATTTGGATGAAAAAATATATAACATATATACCGTTAATATTCTATTCAACTTTTATTATTCTTTTATTCTCTGTTTGTAACAATGATAAAAATGAATATAAAGATACAATCATATTTGGAACAGTTAAAAATGCTAAAACAGATACTCCTATTATGAATGCAAAAGTCTCAATAACAGGATGGTATGATATGTTCGGGACAGATACACTTTGTTCAACATATACAGACGAAAATGGACATTATGAATTAAAGATTCTTATACGAGGATATTGTTATGAAATAAGTAGTTGCCATCATAGTCTTGTTGCAACAAGTAATTATTATAAAAATAGAAGCGTAATAATATCAGGAATTGGAAAAATAAATAATATTGTTATAAAATTACTTCCTGCAGCATATTTAAAACTAAAAGTAAAAAATAAACAACCTTATAATGAAGATGATTATATAAAAATAAGTCCAGAAGCTCCTGTTGGTTCATGTAATAGTTTTAGTTATCCTATAAGCTATATGGGAGACCATATAGATACGACATTTTGTTGTTTTTATGTTTGTGGAGATTCTGCTATAGCAGTTAATTGGTGTGTTAAAAAAAATAATAGCTGGAATGAATTCAACGATAATGTTTTTTGCCCGGCCTTTGATACTACTACTTTTACTATCAATTATTAGTCCGGTAAAACCTCAGAATGATACTATAAAAGGCAAATTATGCCCTAATGACGAAATTACTTGTCTGCGGGTAGGTTCTGGGCTAAATTTAATGAAAACCCGAGGTATTAATATTGGGATTGATTATATTTATTCAAAAAAATATATAACCGGATTTTGCGGGATTGAATTTTTTGGAACTGATTATATCAAACTTGAACAAGTTGATTTTTCAGATTATCTACAAAAAAGATATGCTTTTAACTGTGGAGCAGGAGCAAGAATTACTTACAAAAAATTTGAACTATTAAATTTAATAGGAGGTTTTATTGGATATGAACGTTTTAAACAAGCAAGTAACAATTATAGTGACTATTATACTTATTCCAACAATTCACCATTCGGATTAAAATATGAAGGAATTTTAAATTATAAACTTTCTGATGCTATCGAAATTGGTTTTGTTTTATCTTATTCATATAGTAAAAAAACAAGCTATATCAGTTCTCAGCTTTCACTATTATATAATATAGATAATAAAAAAAGCAAGGGAGAAAAACCGAAAAAAGATAGTAACCATCAAGCTAAAAATTCTGTGTTTTTTGAACTCTTAGGAAATGGCATTATCTATTCACTTAATTATGATAGGATTGTTTTACAAAAAAATGGTTTAAAAACAAGTGCAAGATTTGGGATTGCAATAATACCTTTTGGCGATATAAATCACTTGTATATAACCGAAATTAACCAGTTAATAGGTTGTGGAAACAGTTATTTTGAAATAGGACTTGGCATTACGCAACTTTATGTTTTTAGCAAAGAAGGAACTTCATTTTTTGGACTTGATGATTATGATTATTTTGGCTTTATAAGAATAGGTTACAGACATCAAAAGCCAAAAGGTGGATTATTTTATAGAATAGGTATTACTCCTTTTATGTTTCTTGAAGAAAGTTATAATAAATTATATCCCTATTTTGGTTTTAGTATTGGTAAAAGTTTTTAATTATTAAAAATATACTACTATGTTAAAAAAAGTACAACAAATCAATTTCCTCTTTTCGGTATTTTGTTTATTAATAACTGTACCTTTAAAAAGCCAGGATAACTATCATGAACTTAAGATTAAGGAACATTATGATGATATTTATATCGGTGCTTATGAATTTCCGCCAGCAGTTGAAGGTTTTGTTACACCAATTAATTATGATAATTTAACCGCACATGGTACTACCCTTGAATCAATGCTCATTATGTATGAAACGACAAAAGACAAAGCATACTTATATAAATTTATAAGATATACAAAAAAAATTCTGTATTTAAGAGGAAGTGATTTTTATTGGTCTTTCGGTATTCACTTTAATGCAAGATTACTTTGGCCTATGGCTCATTTTGTATATTTAGTAAAAGTATATGAACCTGATTTGAAAACTCAATCACTAAATCCACATCCCGCCCTTGACCTTAGCAGCAATGATTATTCTACATTTGAAGAATTTGCCGATTGGCTTAGCGACAGGGTGAAAGAAACACTAAATGCAGCGGAAGATGATCTTTGGAGAGATCCTTATATATTTTTTGGTTCTTTAGATGATGAAACTCTTAGTCTTACAAACTGGAATCCTTCTATCAGTCCTGCTATTCTCAACTTTCAGGCCCCCTGGGGATTGACATATATATACATGTATCTTGCTGAAGGATATAATAATTCATATTGGTGGTATCATAAAGGATGGGGCGAAGAAATAAAAAAACGTCTTACATGTAGTTGGGATAAAAAAAGGAGAATATGTAGTAAATATATAGAAGGCATAGAATCTATTGCTTATGGTAGTTGGGATATAATGTTTCCTCTACTTTATAATAAATATGCCGACAATTTTAACCCACATTTGACGAGTGGTCTGTATTTTGAAGATTACCAAATGGTACGTTTTAGAAACACTTTTACAAAAAATCTGTATGCAGGTTCAGGTAATTTTCACTGTGCAGTAGATGGAACTGATGGTCCTATATTTGTAATAAATGATATCATCACTTGCACTGATAATTATCTAAGAAGTGATTGTCCGGCATGGATGCCATTATATAAATTTGATGATATTGGAGATGGTGCATATACAGTATATGAGATAATTATGAACTACTACAATAATTTTCTAAAAAATTCAAGTAGCAGCGAGGTATATAGTTATTTTGCGCCAATGAAATATAAAGGCTTAACTGATATAGTTTCTGCCCAGTGGAACAAGGAATGTCCAAATATAAACCTTACCCTTAAGAACAGGAAGGTAGTGTATGACCAGGATTTCTTTGCACAGGACAGTTTGATTATTGATGCAAGTGCACCTAATGATTATTATACTTCAATTGATAGCTCTTTTGCTGACCCTAAAATTGTAGAAGATAAGTTTATTATCGAACCTGGTATTACAGTAAATATGAAAGCCAGCAATAAAATAATTTTAAGACATGGCTTTCATGCAAAAGAAGGCTGTCATTTTCATGCATATATAGAACCTACTGTTTGCAATGCAGGAAAACAAATGTTAGCTAATAGTGGTAAAAATTATCCTACAGAATATCTAACACAAAAGTCTTTGAAAGAAGATCCAAAAGAAGAGAAACCGGAAAATGAAATAAACATTGTGAAAGAAAAAAATCTTAAACTATCCGTAGTTAATAAAATAAATATTTATCCTAATCCAAACACAGGTATATTTACAATATCACATACAGGTTATTCCCATGATATTATGACAATTGAAGTATGTAATATGATATACAGTAATATCTTTACAAAGAAGATACAAAGCAATTATTTCGATATCGATATTTCCACTTATCCGAAAGGAATTTACTTCGTAAAAGCAACAATCGGTAATAAAGTTTTTATTGAGAAACTTATTTATCAGTAATTTCAATATATACTCGTATTCCGGACTATAACATTACTATAATGCTCCCCCCTGCTCGCTCTGATTTGTAATCCGAGTGTAAGAAATCTGTAAACACTCAGATTATGAATCAGAGCGGGCAGGGTTCATAATTTTTTTAATAAACAAAAGACTTTCTTCTGGTGAAGGAGCTTTACCATGCCAGCGGTAATCATCTTCGATACTTTTTACACCTTTACCCATTTTTGTTTTTGCAATTATTACCGTCGGGGTATTTACTATTTTGATTGCTGTGTCAAATGCTTTGAGCAGTTCGCCGATGTCGTTTCCGTTGCAGCTTATTACCGACCAGCCAAACGATTTCCATTTATCTTCTAATGGTTCGAGCGCCATTACATCTTCTGTTCTTCCGTCAATCTGGCAAAAATTGCGGTCAATGATGGCTGTAATATTATCAAGCTTATAATGAGCGGCGCTCATAGCCGCTTCCCAGATAGAACCTTCCTGCAGTTCGCCGTCGCCGTGGATACTGAAAATACGCCAGGATTTATTATCCATTTTAGCCGCCAGAGCCAGGCCGACTGCAACTGAAAGACCCTGCCCCAATGAACCCGAAGATAATTCGATGCCGGGTAAGCCATGTTCTTTACCGGGATGCCCCTGTAAGCGTGAACCTAGATTTCTGAGAGTTAATAATTCTTCTCTGTCGAAATAGCCGGCATTAGCCAGTGCAGCATATAATACAGGCGCTACATGTCCGATAGAAAGAATCACGCGGTCACGGTCTTCCCATTGAGGCTGCCTAGGACGATGGTTGAGAATATTAAAATATAATACTGTAAAAACATCTGCCAGACCTAATGAACCACCTGTATGACCTGAACCTGCACTTGCAAGACTGCGAATAACATCAACCCTGATATTCCGGGCAATTTCCTTTAGTTTTTCAATATCGGTGACTTTTTTCATTCTTCCAAATCATGAGGCAAGAGATGACATCTTTTGTTTCCCCTGTTTGCGATCGTCTTCAGACGAGTGCATTCATTGCGCACTCGACTAAGTCCTACCGTGTACCTATATCTTTTTTCAAGCGAATCGGCGTACTCACCCCCTCGGTCCCCCTCTCTACGTGCAGAGAGGGGGATGATACTGACGTATTATAAAAGAGATTCGTCAATATTTCAAATAATACGGATGTATCGCCCCTCTCTATACATAGAGAGGGGAAGGGGGTGAGTATGCCGATTTCGTGATAAAGAACTTTTATTTCAGAGTTGTTCATATTTTTTGTAACATTTCAAAATAATATTTAGACTAAAAATATGGGTACACGGTAGGACTAAGTCGAGCGCGAACATGGGTATAATATACATGTTGTAAAAAGATGTCATCTCTGCGTATGATTCTATTGTTTAATAAATTTCTGAACAAAAAAGTTATTTTCATTCTTCACCTTTACAAAATATATTCCCTTTGAAAATCCGGATATATTTATTTTTTTGCCGGTTTCTGCATCACGGCCGTTAAAGAAAGCTACATTCAAATGTGTTTTATACACCACCTGTCCGAGAGTGTTTAAGATTTCCATTGTCGCTTCTTCTTTATCCGGATTCATAATAGTAATGAAATCGTTGGCCGGGTTAGGATAGACAAACAAATTATTACTATTTTGCACTATCAGGCGAATAAAATTCACACCATACATGGTCGCCGGGCCAACTACCGACTGAAACAGTTGGTATTAAGCCGATTCTAGCGCCTGCATTTTGTAAATCCTGCACCTCCCCGCAATTACCATCATGGTCGTGCAGTATTAGATTTGGCTGTATCGGCCGGGGGTCTGTCGCTTCAAAAGGAATTTCACGCCAGACCGTATCTCCGTTATTAACGATGATTCTATATCTTGTTGTAGTGTACCAATCGCCTTGTGCGGGGTCGCCATGTTCAACCAGCTCGACATATTGAAGTTCGGGCGCTATTTGATAAACGCCCTGTGCATTTATAACCGGCAAATCTTTATTCATTGAAATTAAAGTTGGTGAAGGAGCCAGGTGCGCTATCTGATATGCTACTTCATCGCGGATAAGAGGCTCAGCATTAATGATTCTTAATGCACACTGATTTTGATAAGCAGTAAGCCCGGTATATTGAAGAACATTAAATTTAGGCGACACAGGTGCACCGGTAATTCCTTTTACTTCCTTATTTTGTGAATAGCAAAAAGGAACGATAAAAATTAAAAATCCGATTTTAAAAATTAAAATTTTCATATGAAAACGATTTAAGGTAAGAGATGATTTTTATTTATTTGTATCTAACTTTTTTGTATTGGGTACTTAATCAATTCTTTGACTATAAAAGTATAAGGATAGTCGCTAATAATTTCATATTTCGCCTTCATGGCTTCGGATTTTGTGCGGAAGTCGCCTGCTCTGACTTTAAAATTAATACCATCGTAACTTTCGTAAGCAGGAATTTCAGGAAATCTAAGAATAAATTCTTTTCTTGCTTTTTGTGCCGCTTCACGTGCTCCATAACCGTTTTCTGAAAAAATTTCTATACGGAACCCCGGAAATCCATCAAGCTTCTCGTTGAGTCCGATATGTGTATTAACGAGCCAGCGTATTTCATCTGCCTGAATTATACTAATTTTTCCGCTGGAATCGTTTTTTTGTTGGAGGAGCTCAAAATAATCAGGCCCCGGAGTTTTATTTTCATCCGGCTGAATGTTCTCATCCTGAATTTGCCCGTAAGAACAGGCAAAGTAAAAAAATACAAATATCAGGGAGAAAAATCGCATAAAGTTTATTCCGATTTGCTGTGTATCTGCCGTATGGTTAGAACAGGAATAGGTGAATGATTTACCATTTGCTGAGCATAAGCACCAAGCCAGAAATTTTTTATGCTTGCCGGCTGATTTTCCATTATTGCTATCAGGTCGGCAGCAATCTGGCTGGCATAATCAATAGCAAGAGTAGTTAGGTTTTTTCCCGTCAGGTGTTCAGTTTTATGTTTTAATCCCTTGTTTTCAGCGTAATTAGCAACTTGTTTTATATTTTTTTCAATAGCGGAAACGACTTTTGTATCTTCGCTTTCTCTTACACCAAGAATATGTACTACGGAATTAAATTTACCGGCAATATCTGAAACAAATTTCACTTTAAATTTACTTTCAGGGGTTTCGTCAATAGTCAAAATAATATTCTTAAGTTCTCTCCGGGTAAAACCATGCCGGATGGTAACGACAGGGCAAGGTGATAGATATCGCTATATTTTGCCTGGTTGACAACTTCTTCATATACTTTTCCTTCACGGAGCTTATAATCCAGATCATTTTTAACGGATTTCCGGTATTTCTCAACAAGGATCTCGCAAAAATCCTTAGCCGATTTTACATTTTGTCTTTCTATTTCTTTGAAATTAAAAGGAACTGCAAATTTCTTTTCAGCTCTGACATGCATGATTCGAACATAAGCATCAATAGCATTGGCAATAAAGATGCCATGTTCCAATGCATTGAGCGACCCTTGTGAAAAATCAACAGGAATTAATACTCTTTTTTTCATATACTATAAAATTAAATTTTTTTCAAAAATAATTAATTTTCGGAATTATCGGTATAATTCATATTTTATTAAATTTTATTTTCAATAATCTTTTGTTCCGCTTTTGAAATATTATACAGTTTATAAACCAATGAATCTATTTCCGAATCCGTTGCTGCTGTTTTTATTTTATTTTTTTCGGGATTTTTATTTAGTTCGAGCATTTCATCAACAAGTTTAACAAGTTTATCGTATGAAGATTTCTCGGCAGGTTTTTTTAAATTGATTTCTTTAATAGGAATCTCCTCTAAATGTCCCGATTTAATTATTGGAAAAATATCACGATAATCAGTAAATAAGTTAAAGAAATAAAAGTTAATTAGCCTTGAATTTAAAATGCCTAATAAATATTTCGTATTATAAAGATTGGTATTTCTCAAGAAAATCACAACACAAGTATTAATAACAAATAATTGATTAGTATCATAAGCAAATTCCAATCGTTTCCCAATAAACTTACTTATAATTTTTTCTTTTTGTTCAAATATATACCGTGGGCGAGGTCTATCTAATTCATTTTCTAAATAATTTACATATAATTCGTTATTTTCAATAAAGAACCTTTTTATTTGTTTTCCTTGAACAATCTTCTTATAACTTTTACTTATTTTTGTTTCGCTTAAATATTTGTTATCATTTCCTGTAGTTAGCCCCCTCCATATTTCGGCGACATCTCTTAATTTATGTTTGGCAAGATTACATTTTTCTATTATAGTAATTATGGAAGGATTTAAATGTAAGAGAAAACGATTAAGATAGATATTATTAAAAATGATTTGTTTAATTTTATTTTCTTTTTT
>JACQWN010000358.1 GCA_016209245.1 Bacteroidia bacterium | reverse complement strand
GGTTGTAACAAATTGTTTAATGCCGATACCATGCGGCATGCCGGTAAAAGAGCAACCGCTAACCGTGGTTGCATAGAAAACGCCGTTAAATCCGGCGGTAAGTCCGGTGAATTCACATGCCGTGAACACGCCTTTATTGAGCGGAGTTGCAGAATTGAACCCGGTTCCCCGTTTGTCTTCCGCAAATGTACCGGTGTTGATGAATTTTACTTTATTAAAGCTCAGATTACTTGCGCCCCAGCTAAAGACAAAATCCTTTGTGCCTTCGGTAGCATAAACGCGATGTTTAAGATAACGGTTACAGATAAATTCGCAATTATCGAAATGGGTGCGATTTGCATACCTATAGTTTTTAAAATATACGTCCCTGTAACTATTAATGATTTTACTTCCGCTTTCGACCCAAACAATACCGCCTGAACCGTGCCTTGTGTCTTTATACTCATCTCCTGCAAAAATACCTGTTACCGCATCTTCTATGATGGAATTATTTTTAAGCCATACTAATCCATGCGGATAACCGGTAAGTAACGGGTCTGTTTCTGGCTGTTCCTGTCCTTCTTCTCCAACTACTATGATTCCGCCCCACATATTCGTACAGCCCGAAAGGCTTATAAGCGCTGACCTGTCAACAACCAGTTTCCCGCCTTTTTCGACCCATATACTTCCAAAAGAACCGAATTCAATAGTGGAATTGATAATCTGTAAGGTAATATCGGCAGGAACAACTATTTTATCGCTTATCCTGAAGTTTTCTCCGCTCCAGGTAATGTTTGCAGTAAGTGTAATTTCTCCTGTATAGTTAAATAATGCTGGGTCGGCAATGATGTTAACGCTTGTTAGGGCTGTAGAACCTTGGTTATCGGTAACCGTTACCCAATATGTTCCTTCGTACAGGCCGGTAGCGGTTGCCGTGGTTTGTGAACCGGTTTCCAAGCCCCATTGGTAGGTGTAAGGAGGCGTGCCACCATAAGCTGTAACAGTAGCCGAAGCGTCGCAGGCGCCGGCGCAGGTGGTGTAGGTGGAGTCGGTGATTGCTGCTAATAAGGAATATGGTGGAACTATTTTTACTTGATAGTGGTAATCTAATTTTACTTCCGGTTCATAAGTTTTAAATTGTGAAAAAATATAATTATACTCTAATTCAATTAATGGATTGATAGTTTTATTTGGTTCAAATCTAATTATAACTGCACGCATATCATCTTTAAAAAGCGGTATTCCTTCAATTTTTGCATTATCACTGATAATTTTTATTGTCTTGTTCGTTTCATTTATCCTGATTCCAGAACCCTGACTACCATTGGCATACCAGCGGTCAAATACAATAGCGCCCAAATCGAAAATAATATTGCCAAAATTCAAAAAGCTTCCTTGGGATGAAATATCATATTGTGCATTAAAAGTTATCGAGTGTTCAGCAGTAACATCAGTACATAAGGCAATATTAGTATATGATACTACCGGTGGATATTTATCTACATGGACTACATGAGTATTTCTCATTGCCATGTTGTTGCTATTTCTGACACTTTGATAAATAGGGAAAGCTAATGCTTCACCCTGAACCGGATCATATTGTGCCTCTATTCTTGCCACCAGGCATATCTGCGGGTAACCTTGTTGAGTATCATAGGAGCCGCTTGTTATTTCGTATAACAAAGGATCAGGCGGTACCCAACTAAATGTACAGTAATTACTGCTATTTGCCGGTACACTTGATATCGTAAGTGTGCCGATTTCTCCTCCTAATGGATCGCCGTCGCTATCATAATTGGTGCTTATATCACTGAAATGAGCTGTCCATGTTTCAGGATATCTGGCGCGTGTCCAGTAAAGTTTAACAGTTACCGGAACTGAAGGAAAGTTTGATTGATTGTTTACTACTACAAAAACATAATTCGGATCGGATGGCCCTCTGTATTCAAAATTTTGATGCTGCTGAATAAATACATCGGAACTATTTCTAACAAAAACATCAGGACTGATAATAAAATACTGGGGATATATATATGGACTAGGTTCTATTCCGGAATCAGCTCCATTATCCTTAACATAAAGATCAACCGGCTGTGCTTCGATAAAATACAAATTATCAATGAATTGGTAAAAGTGCCCAACATCATTGAAGGTTGTTCGAAAAGCTATATCAGTCTGTTGCATAAAATAGCCCCAAGGTGTTAAATCAATAACAATATGAAGCCTATCATCAGGCGTGCTTCCCTGAAAAAGATAATTTTCAGCCAATTCAATTCCGTTAATAAAAATTTTTAGAGGATCTGTACAATTACCTATGCTATTATAATCAAATATCATATACAGAGTTGTCCAAGAAGAGCTATAAAGTGTAATTTTCGCTTCTTGTGTAACCGCCGGCTCATTAACAGATCTTGTACCATATAATGACAAAGCATGATTATTTAAACCATGATAGATAATTTTCGGTTCAGTTCGGGAATATGGTGAAAATGTTATATTAAAATCATTTAGCGCATCTGAAGTTTCAAAATCATTAAAATAATAAGAACCGGCAGGTATATTTATCAAATCTTTTATATAAATTATCTTTTTCCTTGTATGATTGTATTGAGTACTGCCGATTAACCACGTTGTGGTCAATAACACTTCATATCTCCCACTGGATGTATAAGTATGCGATGGCGTTGGATTGTTATATAAATTCTGTCCATCTCCAAAACTCCATCCTATTGTATAATAACTGGACGGACTGGTTTTTTGAAAACTAACGGTATAATTATTAATAGTATATGAAAAGTCTCCATATCTGTCATAAGGTGTATATTGATTGATATAGTTGTTTGAATAACCAACCTGTTCTGCCAGAAGTT
>JACQWN010000395.1 GCA_016209245.1 Bacteroidia bacterium | reverse complement strand
TTGATAAAGGAAAAGAAAAGCTCGAAGCAGTAAGGATTTAGGATTTATGAATAATTTTTTTAAAATTATATTACTATTTATAAGCTCTATTATTATTCATAGTACAACCGCACAGGAAGCATTGAATTTTACAATAGTTGATACAACTTCTTATTCATTATATCAAAATAAAAAATGGAAAGAGTTGATAAAGATTGGAAACAAAGCGATACAACATGGAATTGATTATTATTACTTGCGGATGCGGCTTGGAATAGCTTATTATGAACAAAAAAAATATATAAAAGCAATAAGACAATTTGAAAAAGCAGGAAAATATAATTCAGGCGATCCAGTTCAGCAGGAATATTTATATTATTCTTATCAATTCTCCAATCGTTTTTTGGAGGCGGAAACATTTGCAAAGTCATTTTCAGAACAGCTCAACTTGAAGATTGTCCGAAAGCCACACAAAATATTACGTCATATTTATACGGAGGGTGGTTATTCCAATAATCCTGAGTATGAATCTTTAAAACAAATCCCGTTCATTCCTTTTCAGAATAGATTTGAACGTACAATTTTTAAGAATTATGCTTATGGTAATATCTGTCTTTCTCACTTTATAACCCGAAGGTTATCCGTTTTACACGGATATACATATTTATCTCTTTCGTCATTACAACAAATTGTTGTAGCCATACCTTATACCCCACCTAACCAATTCATCCATAAATCTTACCAAAACCAATACTATATTGGTCTTGAATATAATATTGGAAAAGGTTTTTCTATTAAGCCTGCCGCTACTTTTCTCTGGTTATCGTATTATGCTACCAAGGTTTATTACAATCGTTATGGAGAAATGGTCGTACCTAAATTTAAGAACCTGCTTTACAAGTCAAATGAATTTATTGGTTCACTTGCTGCAGAAAAATATTTATCTGTTTTTCATATAGGAATTTCCGGTTCATATTCAAATCTCAATGGATTCCAGCAACAACAGGCGAGCGGTTATTTTACGATATTCCCTTTTTCTAATCTAAATCTCTATACAACTACAAAAGCAATCGTCCAATTCGATTCAGATACTCTTGCCCCCACAAAACAGCGCCTGATATTCGAACAAATCGTCTGGTTAAGAATTTTTAAAATATGGGCCGAAGCTTCAATTACTATTGGCGGTTTGAAAAATACCAATACAAATAATGCATTTATTATTTACAACGAACCTGACCCGATAAAATCAAAAATTGGCGCTTCATTAATTATCCCTGTTAATGAGAAAATCGAATTTTATTTACATTATGATTATTTGAATAAGTTGTCGAAAGCGATTATGATGACTCCGGATGGACAGCGATTTTCCAATGATATTAATTATAGTTCAAACCTTATAACCGGAGGAATAAAAATATTTCTATAAGCATGAACCATTTATATATGAAACAGGTTAAAATTGTACATTTATTGTTTATAATAATAACGTTTATTTCAGCTTGCCGTAAGGAAGATTTAATCCCTCCGGTTATTAAATTGAACGGCAGCGAGTCAATTCAATTAGATTTATATGAACTATACATTGAATATGGTGCAACTGCAGAGGATAATAAAGACGGCGATTTGACTGACAGAATCAATCTCATTAACAATATTAATATTAACCGGCTTGGAAAATATCAGGTTATTTATTCTGTTACTGATTATTCCGGTAATACTGAAATCAAAAGCCGGTCTGTAGATGTTGTATTCAGAACAAATACCGATACTATCAGTAACGACACTATTCCACCTGTAATAACTCTTTTTGGTCCAAATCCTATGTATATCAAAATCAATATTGAATATATCGAACCGGGCGCAAAAGCAATGGACTATGTTTATGGCGATTTGACTCCATTCATAACAATTGCTTCAAATATAAATACATCGGTTGCCGGCAGTTATTCGGTTTTCTATTCTGTGTGCGACTTTTCAGAGAATTGTTCGGAAGTGTTTCGTACAGTCATTGTAGTGATTGATGATAATATATCGCCTGTAATTACACTGATAGGACCAAATCCGATGTATATTCCTCTTTATGGTCAATATTATGAACCGGGGGCGACAGCATGGGATGAAACTTGCGGCGACCTGACGCCATATATTTCAATTACGGGAAATGTAAATACGAATATGTCCGGAAACTATCCAATTACTTATTATGTTGAAGATTTCTCCGGAAATTTTGATACGAAAATCAGGATTGTGCATGTAGGGATGTAGTTGTGAAATTATTAAGGATTTAAGTATTAATTTGCACAAAAATTTTTAATTTCGCAGCGTTTTAATGTTTATAAATTTAATTTATTGTCAATATGAAAACATTTGCTATTATTTTAGTCTTCAGTACATTTATTACATATTCGTTTTCACAGGAAAATGATATTCTTGTAGAGGCGTTCAGCAGCAGTTATACATATGAAACTAACGGAGAATACACTAAAGGAATTGACGAGCTTGAAAAGGTATATGATTAAAACAGCTATGAAATAAATTTGCGTCTTGGTTGGTTGCTCTATATGGCCGGATTGTTTACCGAGTCAATAACCTACTAT
>JACQWN010000140.1 GCA_016209245.1 Bacteroidia bacterium | reverse complement strand
CAACTCCTAATAACCTTTTTTAACCAATCGTTCTGCCATTTGAAGGAAATAAGTGCTTTTCCCTGTTTGACGTGGCGCCCAAATAGTGAAATATTTTTCATTTTCAACGAGCTTTAACCCTTTTTTATTAAGTATTCACGTATAATAGTATAGTGCCGGTGTGGAATATTGGGTCCCGATGCAGCAATTCCGCGTTATTTTGCGGAGTAATTATAACTCAAAGGAAATCAACCGCTTAAAAGAAACATGAAAAAAATATTTTTCCGGCTAATTCTTAGCAAAAATTTCTATTCTGTTTATTAAAAAACCTATCCTTTTCACTCCCATTTTGATATAACAATCTGATTGTTAATAACTTATGGCATTTTGTTAATAAAAACACGCCAAAAAATTTGGATAAAATCCTGATTTTCATATAGTTAGCGGTATAATTTTAAAATTTTATCGTATGAAAACCAGGATTAACCGCAAAAGTAAAAAAAATTGTAGAAAGAAAAAATCTACTATTCAGGAAAAGCAGTCACGCCGTATAAAACGACAGGAATTTGAAGGCAGGCAATTAGCTCTGCAAATTCTATTAACCTTACGAAGGCATTTTCCGACCCTGTTAGACGATTTATCCTGCCTGAAGGATTATCGCAAATCGCCGAAATATGATGTCAAAGAGCTGCTCATGGCATGTATAAGCATGTTTTTATTCAAACGAAGCAGCCGTAATGCCATGAATAACAGTTCACGTAAAGGCTTGTTCCAGAAGAATTATCAAAAAATATTCGGAGTTAATTTACCGCATATGGATACGGTAGACGTCTTTTTAGAAACATTGGCGGCCGAAGACTTAGAGCAGATAAAGCAACGAATGATACAATGCCTGATAGAGAAAAAGGCATTGCAAAAATTTAAAATATCCGGGCACTACGTTGTAGCTGTTGACGGGACGGTTATAGGTGCGTATGATTATGAACCATATCCGGAATGCCCGTTTAAAGAGAGCAAAACAGGTAAGAAAACATGGCTGGTTCCTGTATTAGAAGCGAAAATAGTATGCAGCAATGGATTGAGTTTGTCCATAGCAACCGAGTGGATTTCTAACACAGGAAATTATGAAAAGCAGGACTGCGAACAAAAAGCGTTTACAAGACTTGCTGAAAAGTTAAAGCAATCATGTCCACGTTTGCCTATATGTATAGCGGCAGATGGCTTGTATCCGAACCAAACCACTTTTGAGATTTGTCGTAATAATAATTGGAATTATATAATAACACTAAAAGACGGCAATCTAAAGACCGTATGGGAAGACATTAATTTTGAATTATTAATCGCAAAAGATAAACCACTGGAAGAAATAATAAAATATTCAGCTACAGAAAAAATCATTCATTATTATCGGTTTATTAATGGTTTGACATATCATGGGTTTGTGTTAAACTGGATAGAATGTGTAGAACGTGTAATAAAGAAAGACAAAGAGGAAAAATGCCGGTTTGTTCATATAACCAATATGAAAATTGATAAAAACAATGTCGCATCTTTGAGTTATCACGGGCGATTGAGATGGAATATAGAGAATGAAGGATTTAACAGCCAAAAGAATCAGGGGTACAATTTGGAACACAAATATGCGAGGTCAAATTTTAATGCTCGTAAAAACTACTATCAGTGTTTACAGATTGCCCATATGATAAACCAATTAGCTGTTAAAGTGAAAAGTTTTAATCTCCTCATAGATGCTAAGGATACGTTACTTTCTCTGTGGGAATGTTTGTTAAGTTTTATGATGGTCGGCTTTGTTCATCAACCTGTATTAGACCGATTATATCAATCTAATTGTCAAATGAGATATTAAATAAAATAAACGTCACCAAACCGGGTGACATGAGGACCCCTGCTCAATCATTCAGGGTAAAATCATGTAATACAAAAGGAGGTAAACCGAAAAAATCTTGTGAGTAATTTTTGTGGCGATAATATTCGCAGGGCATTGCTTTGCTGCTATGTAAACAGAATGAATTTTTATCTGACGATAAAAATTCATTCTGAATTGCTGAATGTTTATTAATATTTTAAATCTTTCAAAGAACCTGTTGTCTATCTTTTTTCGGGCAAAATTGGTCAAACGAAATGTATCCTTTTCTACATAAATGTTCTTTCCTGAGATAGCACCTAACGGTTGAGGCTAAAAGCTGGCGGGCATTTCGGAGCACTTCACTGTCAACCTGCGATAAAGTTTATTAGATGTAATACCTTTCAAATTAGCACTTTCCGCCCGCTTGCTTTTAGCCTTTGTTAGCGGTTTGTGGCTCTTCTTCAATCGTTGTCAGGTTAAATGCTATCTTTGTTTGTTTTATTAAAGGTTCAATTCTTTTCTCTGCAAGGTCAATATATTCTTTGCTTATATCATATCCTACAAACTTTCTGTCAGATTTCAAAGCAGAAACTGCTGTTGTTCCACTGCCCATAAAGGGGTCAAGTATAATGTCACCTTTGAAAGAATAAAGTTGAATTAATCGAAAAGGTAATTCTTCTGGAAATGGGGCAGGATGTCCTATTCTTCTCGCACTCTCTGCATTCATTGTCCAAATAGATTTTGTCCATTCCATAAATTGTTCCTTTGATATGGAATTTCCTTTTTCTCCTTTTTCTCTTTTATAGTCCCCTTTGGAGAAAATTAAAATATATTCGTGAACATCTCTTAATATTGGATTTGCAGCACTTTGCCAACTCCCCCAAGCAGTCGAAGGACTTGCACTTGCTGCTTTGTTCCAAATAATTTCTCCACGCATATTAAAACCAATTTCAAGCATTATCTTTGAAATGTAGTCCGATAATGGAATGTATGGTTTGCGACCAAGGTTTGCAACATTAATACAAGCACGACCACCATTAACCAAAACACGATATGTTTCTTTAAAAGAATTTTCAAGTAGTTGTAAATACTCTTTCAATGATAAATCTTCATCATATTCTTTTGTTACATTGTAAGGAGGCGATGTAATCATTAAATGAACAGAATTATCGGGCAATTCTCTCATGTTTTCAGCACTACCAAGAATAAATGTATTGACTAATTTATTAGGCAATAAATTTTCTGTTTTATTTTCGGCTTCTTTATTCTCAATATTTGAATACAGTTTTGAATTATAAAATTTTGAAGAATCGTGATTAATTCTTCCATTAGTACCAAAAGAACTGGTAGTTGTTCCGTTTTTCCTAATTACTCTTGTTCCCATAATTCAATCCATCTTTTAAATGGTTTAAAGTCTATCCTTTCTTTTTTCCAATCAATAGGTATTGTCAATGTTTCTTTATGCTTTATTAATTCCTGTAAAGCCTGTCCGCTCAATTCAACACCTCTTGGATTTGTCCCGGCTTTTGGAAGTTTTATATATGTTGTTCTACCTAACTTTTTCAATACTTCAAGTTGTGTCTCTTTTGATATAAGGTAAAACCCACCGCCATTATCCCAGTTAATTTGTATTAAAATCATGTCACAGGATGGTAAATAAGTCCTGCTGAATTCTTTTGATTTAGCAGCATCAACAGTCCATATAAGTTTAACACCTGATGGAGTTTTCCCTGTAATGGTCTTTATAGAAAGAGGATTTCCATATACTTCAACATCTATTTCTGCTTCAGTAATCGGAATTTCTGTCTTTACATTTTCTTCACCAAACTTGTATATCAATAAGGCAACGATATTTTCTTCATACTTTTATTCAATAATTTTTAAAATTGCTCAAAGATAATCATTTTTTACAGAACTGTCTTTTTATTGCCATAACCGCTAACGTTTGCGGGTTTAAGAAGTGGCGATGTTCGGAGCACTTCACTGTCCCCCGCTACAAAATTAAATTAATTGCACACATTTTCAATTTGCTCGTCAGCCGCCATTTCTTAAACCCGCTGTTATGCACAGGGCGATTCTGTCCGCTATGAAATTCGACAGTGTCAAGTTATGCAGTCCCGTTGGTTTTGCCTCGGTCTGCATGTCGGTTGAGCGGTCGCAAGAAAATTTAGTTTTTTTGAGAAAGGATTTTTTATTTTCTTTTCTGTCTGTCCACCGTGCGTTTGCTTTCTGGCA
Organism: Bacteroidia bacterium; assembly: GCA_016209245.1. Taxonomy (GTDB): domain Bacteria; phylum Bacteroidota; class Bacteroidia; order Bacteroidales; family BM523; genus JACQWN01. Next base: position 9,361 of record JACQWN010000140.1, on the reverse strand, counting down.
CATCTTTTTGTTTGTGGTTGGTGCAGTGATTTACCGCCCGCAGCGAAGCGAGGACGGATAAATGACTGCATGAGCGAAGGCACAAAAAGTGTGACAGAAAGATGTGTAGGCTGGCGGTAGAAGCATATCATTGATATAAATTATTTGGCAATGACAAACTTTTTATCTATCTGTTCATCGTTTGCAATGATTCTTAATGATTTTTCTATTTCGGATATTGCTTGTGTTTCTGATGATTGTGAATACGTATTTGTTGAATCTGAAGAACCGCTGGCCATTTTACAACTACCCTGTGCTACAAATAGATTATAATCTCTTATATCAGAGTCCGAGCAATTCAGCAACTCTAAATGAACCGAGTACCATCCATCAGCAGCATTAATGGCATTCCATAAATTAATATGGTTTGATGCAGGCGTGCCACTGGTAGAATGAATGAGTTGTCCAAGAAGATTATAGACCCGGAAGGAATAAAATAGAACTCCAGTAGCCTCTATTGTGTAAACAGGATTGATACATTTAATTATTTGATAATTGTCCACGGCATTGCTACCAATAAAGTTAATGAGAACATCAGTATAATTAAGAAGATTACACTCCTCAGCCGTTGCTTCAAAAGTTGCTCCGGGTTCAGTTGAAAATCCCGGTAACAATTCAATAGTCGGAGCTTTAAAAGATACGTTTTGTCCACTTTTTACGGTTACATTATTACCCGCTTGAATATAATTTGAAGCTCTTGTGATTGTTGGTAACTGGTCTGTATTTTCATATACAATATGGTCAAGGCAGCCATCACAAGGCTCATCCTCACTTTTAATATAAAACCGCACATAATCTATTTCAAATACGCTTGGAAAAGGTGTTGTCGCATCAGGTAAAGGAGAAGGTCCATTGCCCGAACCGACAGCAAGATTTAGGATTATGCTCATAGATTCTATTGGAAAAGATTTTTGAAAAAAATATGTTCCTTGTGCAATGTTTTCACCGCAATAAACTATGATGCCTGAAAGGGTTTGAAAGCGATGCAATACTCGTACGGTATTACCATCAATTTGCCAAATAATCCTGTCAAAATCCAAAAGACATGTAAATGTATGTCATTGAGAAAAATCATATCCAGAATATGATTGATTACACCCCTGTGCAACTCCAGTATTATCATAATCGAACCCAGCACTTGTAACGAAAGTATTTATGCCGGAATAATTATCAAAAACATCTATTTCATTCCATCTTTGCCCTCCAAACATCCAGAATGCAGGCCAAAGCCCTGTTCCATTTGGCATTCGTGATCTGATTTCATACTTGCCATTGAAGAATTTTTTCTTAGTCCAAATATTAGAGGAGGTATATTCATATGTTCGTAGATTTGGCAAGCCATCGGAGAGAATTTCATTATCATCCATCCATGATACCGCACGCCTTGTAACGGTTTCTTTTTTTGCAGTTATTTTTAGCGTTCCATGAGATATAATCGCATTATCCAGAGAGTAATATTCAATATTCGCAGATCCTTGAAGAGCACCTTGCCCCCAGGGTTGTATCTCCCATTTAGATAAATCAAGTGAATTCCCATCGAAATTATCCTCAAAAGCAAGATAATAGCTTCCATTGTTACAAGGCGGCATACTGAATAGAAATCCTGATGCTTTTTGGCAATTACATGCCCCCATTGATGCCGAATAAGCATCTAATAGATATTGTATTCCTCCTCCATGCACACAACTTGCAACTTGAGAAAAGGAATTCATGGAAATTAATAGGATACAAGAGAAAACATAAATTCGTTTCATAATAAGAGTTTTTTACTGTTAAACAAAAATGAGATGTCCATTGAAATTCCCGGAAAAAAATAACCGGTATTATATCTTATTGTTGGATAAATTCTGAGAGCTAACCGTTTTAAAGGGCGATACGAGATTCCGGCACCACAAATAAAATTAATGTTACTTGTTTTTACAGCTTTATTGTTTTCATCTATGGTATTTTGTCCGCCCAACAGAAACCCTGCTGTTAAATACGAGGAAATTTTATCAGAATTAAAATAATTATAATGCAAAAACAAAGGGACAAATAAATTAATGTGTTCAACAGACTCGTAATAAAAACTACCCGTTGAATAGTCAATGCGTTTTTCATAATAAATATATTTCTTAAAATCGTAAAGCAATCCAAATTGTAGAGTTAGTTTTCCGTTGGTATTTAATGATATGGTTGGTCCTATAGAGTAACTTCCATATTTTAATTTCATATTGTATGCAAACAAATAGTTTGTAGCATTTACAGATATGTCATTTGTATCATTTGTCTTTTGTTGAGCAAAAATATTTGTTGGCAAAGCGATTAAGCAAGTTGTCCACAAAGCTAAAGCGGGTAAGCTGAATTTTTGGGCGGGTGTTTTTGTTTTGCGGGAAGGGTTTAGCTCTTTTGCAAGTCTCCCGAAGGGCGTGCGGTTTTTGTTTGTAAATTTTCCTACAAACAAAAACGCACGACTTGCAAATGTGCTAAACGAAGCGGAGGACAAAAACCCTGACAAAAAATTGAGGGTAGGATTGTCCTTTTCTTTTTTGTCTTTTAAAAGTGCGTTGGCAAAAAAACTAAATTTTCTTTTCCTGCTGTCGGCTTGAGTGTCGGTCTGTAATTGTCTTGTCATTGTTACCGTCATTTTAAAGTCGTAAAGTTAAAAATTACTACGGTCTTTCTACGCCTTGTGCATAACGGACACGAGTTGGTGCAGTGCCCACTCTCCTGATTTGTTTGTTTGACAACGTAAACTCTTTTGTCATGTTACAATCTATCTTATAGATACGGTGGGCATTGCACCAACTTGATGTTACCTGCTGGGCGATTTATCTATTTGTTTTACTTTCTATAATGGTTTGAGTTAAATTTTTTTTCTCATTCTTATTCTTAAATACTGTGTTCTTGTTACTTGTCATAAAAGATATAGTTTTTTAATTTGATTTGTCTATTATTATTTTACCGCTATCAATAAGTCTTTGTTTATCAGTAATTCTATAAAAATACATACCAGAATGCAAATGCTTTATATTAATTACGCTTTTTGAATCAACATTTTTTTTCTGTAATACTTTTTTTCCTGTAATATCGTAAAATTCAAAATCCATGCTTTGTTTTAATGCTGTTTGTAAATAAATGCTTTCGGTTACAGGATTCGGGTAAACAATAATTTCTTTTACTTTTATTTCTGGATTATTTATTGAAGTTAAATTACCGTTTTCGTCAAGTTTGATAATATAAATATCTCTCATATCGGCATGATTAAGATAATTGTAACGGGTACCGAGTAATAAACAACCGCCATCACTGGTAGCTTTCACACTCCATAGTTTATAATAAGCATCTCCACCATAATATTTTTGCCATTTTAAATTTAATTTAGAATCAAATTTATTTATAATATACCATGAAGTATCACTTTGAAAATAATAACCAATTACCATATCGGCAGTTCCACCGTAATAGATATTAGAAGTATCAATAAAGTCTAAATTATGAAGATATCCCGGATAATCAATTTTATTTATTTGGCCAAATTGATTTTTATATATAATATTAAATGCAGTATCTAAAACCAATACACCTAAATCATCATCCTGTGGACCAGGATTTAATAAATTAGGTTTTTTTCCTGTTAGTATAAAGGTTGTATCAGTTAACCACCTTGCTATATAATATAAACTTATTTTTTCGGGGATACTATCAATTGAAAGAATATTAAAAACACTATCAATCTTTATTATTTGACCCCAAGAGATATCGTCATAGTTATCTCCAAAAAGAAAAAATTCCTTACTATCCTTCTTTTCTAAAATTTCCCAACACGTCTGGTTTTGATTAATTATTAATTGTTTAAATAACAATGAATCGCCTACTTGTGAAAACTTGCATACAAAACCATCATCAGTTTCGGAAATTTCATTTGGATCGTGAAATAATATACCAGTAACAATGATATTACTATCGCTATCAAATTTTGCACTTTGAGGCACCGATGTATAACCCGAAGAATATTTTTTATCAATGATTAAATTGAAGTTAACATCAAATTTTAAAAACCATAATTGGGACCTGCCCGAATCTGATGTGCTGGTATAGGTTCTTCCAATAGCAATAATATTTTGATCTTTATCAATTAATAAATTATCTATACCTGTATTAGTATCTGTCAATTCAATTTCGTAATCGCCAATAATTTCACCTTCAGGATTTACTTTTAATAAATATGCATTAAGGTGATAATAGGGTTCAAAATACCTTTTATTAGAAGCGAATATAAAATTACCATCGTTATTTTCAATTACATCTGTAACCGATATTTCGTCGGTAGGTGACGGTATCCAAATCAGAAAGGTGTTCTGTGAGTAATTTGTTTTAAAAAAAACAAAAATAAAAAACAAAAATATTAAATTTTTCATAATCACTCGTGTTTAATTTTGTAAAATGATAAAAAAATAGCAGTGTAAATAAGTTTTACTTTACACTACTATTTTTGCATAATAAACTATTCTTTTAGAAATTCTTTACTACGTCTTTCAGCCATTTTTTGCGGATAAAAATTTGAAATACCATATAAAAAATTTCCACTATGTCTGATATTTAATATCGGCCCCGATGATAAATCTTCACCCTCTAATGAAATTGAAATTGGAGTTTTACCTGCTGGTCTTGGTCCTCCATTAGCTTCATACATATATAATACACTTTCTGTCCCTTGTTTATAAAAATTCATTTCAGTGGGCGATATACAATTATGAAATTCTTCACCGGGATTAGGCGGAGGTAAGTTGAGATCTTCGTAATTATAAAACATCAGATAATCGTTACAGTTATTATTTGGGATATCGTCATTTGGGTTGAGATAAGCGTTTGTATTTGCAATTACATGTATTGTTTGTGGATTAGTAAAAAACGTCACAGCCAAAGGTGTTAATGAAAAGTTAATTCTCCATGCTATTTGTTTAGCTGCATCAGAATTAACACCGCCTGGATAACCGTTACATTTGCCCATTTGATAACCATAATACCACCAATCTGTTGTACCAAAATCACCCCAATTTACTGGAAATCCATAAGCAATTAGAGATCTCATTTCAAGTTTAGCTTTTTTATTAGTTTCATCTTTCTCTAATAATTCTACATCAACCAAATGCAAAAGCTTTCTTGAATTATTAATTTTATCGAAATGTTCTTTAATTTTATGTTTCATTTCATTTTGAGCTTTATTAACTTGCCCAAAAGTAACTAGATCACCATCTTTATAATCAACTTCAATTAAAGCCGTCTCAACTGAAATGTCCAAATAAGATTTTTCTGTATAGCTGTACTTATAATTTAAAGCCGCTTCTGTATAGTATATAACAGAATCTAAAGATAAATCTTTTTCAGATTTCAAATTACTTTCACTTGCTTCGATAAACTTCAAAATGTCTTCAGCAACTTTTGAGTCTGTATCAGAATTTATTAATTCTGATGTGTTTGTAACCAGTGGGTTACCTGTTTGTAGATCTTCTTTTGTGCAACTATTTAAAAATGCACTGATAAATACTACAAAAATCCAAAAAAATAATTTTAAATGTTTCATAATAAATAATTTAAGTTAATAAATAATAAATTGTTAAAAAAAAAAAGTTTTACAGGATTAATTCTATTTTACTTTCTATCCATAATCCCAAATTAGTAATTTCATTGCAAATGTATTCATTTTTCTCAAAATACAATATCTTTTCTTTTTCTTTTCTGTCATAACTCAAACCATTTTATTGACTTTTTGGTCTGTTAGTTTTTTTCTACGCCTTGCAGGTAACGGTTCAGTGCTTTATGCAGGCGGGGATTACGAGCTACTCACTTGTCCACCGCTACAATGCTAATACGAAGATACAAAGTTTCAAATACGCTATGACCCCCCGCTTGCATTAAAGCACTTGTTATGCGTTCGTTGTTCTCTTTATTGTCGTGTCATTGTCAATTGTGGTCAAAGTCCGCTTTTATATTTTTTATATTCTGTCTTGAAATATTTTATTGTGAACCAAATTGCAAGTCCAACGATAATTGCATATAGCAAATTGGGTATTCCTTGTCTGTAAAGCTGCTTGTAATTGTCGCTTAATAACAAAAATGTTGTGGAAGTTCCAACGATGAAACTTGTCGCAATAAGTGTCAATGAAACGATGTAACCAAGTGAAGCGAATAATACTTTTTTGTTTGTCGGTATGCTGTAAAATATTTTGTAAAATGAAACCGTGTCGCCAAAAAATAAATATGATGTGAACTGTTTTAGTGTCAAATTATTTTCTGGTGGTCTGTCAGGTTTGAACTTGAAAAAGTAAAAGTAAAGAAGGTAAACTGTCAGTCCAACAAGTGAAGATTGAACCATTAAAACACTTGTCCAACCTGCGCCCAAAAACTTTACTAAAATATTTGTCTCGTTGATTAAGTCAGGTGTGTACAAATATGTTGTCGTAATGTCGTAATGTCCGCTACGAAATTGTCAGGTTGCACGGTCTTTTTACAATGACGCATAACGTTTGCGGGCTTGAACAGTGCCGACTTCAATTGTACTGCTCTTTCAATCATTACGGATGTATGTTAAATGTACATATTTATCTGATTATACGATAATTAGGCATTGTTTAAGCCTGCTGTTGTGTGCTGTGCATTATTATCCATTACTACTACTAACATAGTTAATAAGATATGCAAACCAAGATGGTTTTTTAGGAGGAATATATAAAGGTTCAGCTTTTTTAATTTTTTGAATATATGCCTCTTTTAATGCTTTTACAGGAAATACATTGGTTTCATCTAAAATTCTTTGCTCCCAATTCACTTTAGCTTTTAAAACAGGTGTTAATTCTTCAACTGCCCGTTTAAGAAACACAACATTAGGGTGAATCTGATAAGCAGTGTCCCATAGTTTAATATGTTCAAGTATATTTGTTAAGTCAGTCCGTAAATAGCCGCTACAAAATGTTTCATATTTTGTACTTTCCGTTTTTTGTATTTTATAAAGATAATACCTGCTTAAAACAAATAGATTTTCAGCAATAGCGATAGATATTTCTTTAAGTTTTTCTGAGTCTTGATTAATTTGACGGGCAGTATTTAAATATGTTGTAATTTCTTTTGCCTGCGAGAAAATAATTTTATTATCACTACTTAACCAATACGCGCAAATTGCTTTATCAATCCAGACATCTGCATTATCAGTATCCATTTCGAGAAGTTTATTACAATAGTCGTATGCTTCTTGAAAATTATTTGCTAGCATTGATTTCTCAAGAATTTTTGCTATATTAATATACTTCTGTTTATTTTCCTCGCTCAGTGAAGAATTTGCACTGGAACTAACTTTCAGAGGTCTTATTACTTGAAAAGTTGAACCGCAATACATACATTTAATCTTTGTAAGTGATGATTCAATGTCAAGAGAAGCGCCGCAGCTTGAACATTTTTGCGAAATTAGAATTAAATTTTCCTGTTCCATAGTTTTAATGTTTATTAGTTATATTATTGTATTCCATGCTACGTATATGTTTCATCCTTTTATACATTCGTCAAGAAACTTTTCATATTCCTTCAATTTCTTGACTACTTTTTCTTTGTCAAGAATATCATTATCATTTCCCAACCAATCTTTTCTCTCAATAATTGCAACGGTCATGTATGTACCATTCCCAAATCTTTGTGGTTTCACAATTTCAAAATTACCTTTTTCTTTTGCATGTTTCATAATAATTGAAAACCATTCATTTCTTACATTTCTGCGGTTATCGTTTACCTTACCGATTTTAAAACACAAATTTCCTTCTTCAATTTGCAAATAGACACGATAGTCCTTCCATTCTAAGAAGTGCCAACAAAGGCCTAAAAATCCTCCAGCAGGATTTGCTACATAACCCCATCCAATAACATTAATGTTTGTTTGTAAGAATTGATAAAATCCTGCCCAACCTCCTCTTTCCCATTTTTTTATAATCAAGTCATTATATGAGTTTTCTGAAAGTTCAAGTGATTTTAATCTTTCATTAAAGTCTTGGAAAATATCATTTTTGATAAATGAATGTTCCTTGAAAAATTTGATTAATTCCCGTCTATCAACAACAGCAAATCCTTTATTTTTAACATTATCTATAGAAACTAATGCTTCACTGCCTGTTTTAAGATAAATACATACAAGCTTATAATTGTTTCTCGTACACCAATCAACACCAATATTCTTGTAAGTTTCCAACTGATTAGAATGTTCTTTTGTAAAGGTCTTATCTTCAATAATGATAAGAATTTCATTATTGATTTTTGCCGAAACATCAATATTCTCCAATTGTCTGTTGGTCTCTACTTTTCTAATTTCGATTTCCTGATTCATTTGTTTTGTAATGAGTTTTTTTACAAACGCCTGACCACAGTTGAATAATTCTTTGTTGTATTTACTGTTTTCTGGATCTGCCCATTGTAAAAGCCATGTAAAGAATCCGTCCTGAGAAAGTTCTTTTGTCGAAATATTGAAGATGTTTGGTTTCATAATTTGACCATATTTTTGATTTATACTATGTACTGATAATTCAAGGGATTTATTTAAATCCATCTATAAAACTATGGCACTCTGTTTCTTTGCATTGCACACAACGGACAGGGGTTGCTTTTCGTTGGCGATTATAAAGCACTTTCCTATCAAACAGCACAAATGTAAAAAAAAGTACTGAACTTTCAAAATGCACTATTTTCGCCAATGAAAGCAACCCTATGTTAGTTGCTGTAGGGTTAATCTAATGTACATTTTTATTCATTTTTGAGGCGAAGATTTTTTGATTTTTTGTAACATTTCTTCCATTTCTTGAATAGTTTGATTATCAATATGTTTATTTTTTGCTATTTTAATGGCTTTTTGTTCATATTGATCTGCTTCGGAATATTTACCTATTTTGTATAATAGACAAGCATAAGTATCATTATTTGTCCAATCATTGTATAGATCAATAGATTTTTTAGACCATTTTAAAGCAAATTCTAAATTTTTCTTGTTATCAATGTGTAGATTAAAATTCCATGATATGTTATTTAATATGGTTTCATCAAAACTAAATAACTTCTCATTATGTATAGCAGCTATTGAATAATTATCCCAGTCATTATTTTGACTATATTCATTTAGAAGCATCATTAAATCATTTATTGTCCCAATTTTTGACTTTGCACCAACAATTTCAAATGAAATTGTTCCCATATTTCGACTTCTACCATCCGGTCCTAATGCAACTATCTCTTTAAAAAATACTTTATCCCCTGTTTTAAGTGCATTAATTGCATCCTTAACATCATTGGTTATTTTGCCACTATT
>JACQWN010000394.1 GCA_016209245.1 Bacteroidia bacterium | reverse complement strand
AATATGTAAAGATGGTGCTTTAACAGGTAAAGTAGCTTATGTTCCACATCCTATGCCTTTCGAAAAAGCGATGATAAACGAACATGTATTCCGACTTGTTTCAAATGAACAGAAAATTTTACAGAAATATTTGTTTTGCTTCTTATTTTCAAATTCAGGGCAGGTTATTTTAAAAGCCAATATAACAGGTCAGGCTCAAGGCGGATTAAACAGCACAAATCTTTTAAATATATCTATTCCTCTCCCCCCAGAAGACATACAAGAAAGTATCGTAAAAGAAATTGAGCAAATTGAAGAGAAAGAAAAAAGCTGTTTATTGCAAATTGAAAATATAAACCAAACTATAAAATTTGAATATGATAATGTTGTAAACAGTACTGATAAATATGAAAAATTAGAAAATATTGCAAAAGATTTATTTGCTGGAGGTGATGCGCCAAAAGATAATTTTTCTCTGACTAAAACTGATACTTTTAATGTTCCTGTTTATTCAAATGGAATAAAAGATAAAGGGTTGTATGGATATACAGATATTCCTAAAGTTACAGAACCTTGCATTACCATTTCTGCAAGAGGTACATTAGGCTATACTGAAGTTAGAACAGAACCATTTGTACCAATTGTTAGATTGATAGTTTTAGTACCTAATGAATTGGTTGATATCAAATATTTAAAAATAGCAGCAAGTAGTTTAAATTTCATAAATAGTGGTTCAGTAATACCACAATTAACAGTACCCAAAGTTAAAAATTTAGAAATCCCCTTACCCTCGATTGACGAACAGAAAAAACTGATAGCAATCACAATTTGCTCAATTTCTTTTACGATACTTTCTTGTATGTCTTCTGGGGGGAGAGGAATAGATATATTTAAAAGATTTGTAAAATTATCAGCCCATCGCAGTCATACATATTAAATATTTTTGTACTTTTGAACTATTAAAATTTAATACAATACCCGATGGATAACAATCATTTAATCAAACTGCTTAACGTGGAGAATCGTGTGATTCTTCCCGATTTTGGCGCATTTATGATAAAGCAAGGGCCTCCGAGGTCTGTTATTTTCAATGAATACTTAAAATTTAACGACGGCTTGCTCATTAAATATTTAATGGAAACGGAAAATATTGATAAAGCCGCAGCCGTGCAAAATATCAAAGATTTTATTGAAAAAATCGGGGAAAGAATCAATTCTGATAAACCGTATCTAATTGAAGGAATTGGAATTTTATATAAAGACCCTAAAGGGAAAATACAATTTGAGCAATATAAAGAAACGCAAGAGCCAATTATCGAGCTTGTCCCGGATGATATTGCTGCAAAAGCTGAAAACATACCCGAACCGGAAGCATCTAAGGCAGATGAGCCCGCTACGATTAAACCGGAAATAACGCAACCTTTAGCCAAAGCTGGTAAACCCTTACCTGAGCAATTAATTATTACACCAACGGAACCTCCGGATAGACTAATTGATATCGAAAAAAAACCTGCTATCAGTGAAATTGAAGAACCTGCAAAAGTAATTGAAAAAGTCGTCCCGATAATAGCGAGCGATGAAACTAATTTGTCAACAGATGCCTCAACTATTACTGAAAAGCAAGCTCTTCCTGAAATAGAAAAAATTACACAGGAAAAACACGTAAAAAGCGATGAATCTGATTCAAAATTATTATTTAAAGAAAAAGAAGAAAAGGAAGCACTTCTAGAAAGTCAGATATTTACTGCTCATAAAAAAAAGAAACATTCATTAGCATGGTTATGGATATTATTGGGCGTTGGAATACCTGTGCTGGCTATTGCTGTTTTCGTAATCCTGAACTTTAATTTAGTGCAAAACTGGCTTGGACTTGGCAGGGAAACGTCATTATTTGCCGACAGCAAAGCAAAAACTCATCAAACCGTTCCATCTTCAGAAGACAAAAAAGTCACAAAACCAAAACAGGAAAAAAAACAAAAATCCATAGCCCCTGTTTCAGATACAAAAAAGAAAGAAACAAAAAAAGAAAAACCGGTAAAAGAACCGGATAAAACCACTGAAACAAAACAAACTGCAGACGAAAAAACGACAAAGCCATCTGTAACGGAAAACAAAGACACAAAAAATGAAGAAAAAACTAATATTATTGCTACCAAAGAAGATAAAGCCAAAGATAATTCCAAACCTGCCGAAACCATTGTACAACGACCGGCTTCAAAAGGTACAGGCCCGTATCATGTCATTGTTGGCTGCTTTGATGTAAAGCAAATGGCGGAAAATTATCTCGAAACTCTTAAAGGCAAAGGAATAAATAATGCTTATATGTGGGGAAATATTGGTCGTTTATATGCAATCAGCATTGGCTCGTATCCTACAAGGCAGGAAGCATATAACGCATTGAAGCAATTTAATGATAAAATTGACCCAGATGGATGGGTATATAAAAAATAAATAGTTAAATTCACTTAATTTTAACACCATTTACAGCTTCACCACAAGCTGCAATAAAGGTTATTTTTTGTCCCCCTGCTAATTTTTGATACATTTGTGATGTCCTAAAATAAAATAAAATTATGACACTTGCCGAAATATTAAGAGACTCTGAGTATAAATTGACACAATTCAATTTAGTTAATATACTCAACCTTGAAAAAAGAATTGAATTAAGAACCGTCAGTAATGGAAACTCTGTACCATACATTAAATGTCTTGTTCGAAATAAAGATATAAAACTTACTCCCGAGGAAACTATCAGACAACTTTACCTGCAAGTGTTGATTGATTATTACAATTATCCTGTAAACAGGATCGAACTTGAATATGCCGTATCTTTCGGCAGGGAAAAGAAAAGGGCGGATATTGTAATATTCGATAAAGACAGCATGACTGCGCCATACTTAATAGTTGAACTGAAAAAGCCAAAACTTAAAGACGGAAAGGAACAATTAAAATCATACTGCAACGCCACAGGGGCGCCCATTGGAATTTGGACGAACGGTGATTCTATTTCATATTACCACCGCAAAGACCCGAATTACTTTGAAGATATACCGGGTATTCCAAAATCAAACGAAAAATTATCCGATATTTTATCTGAGAGATGGACAATTGATGACCTTATTAAAAAAGATAAACTTGTTACTGAACGCAAATCATTGAAAGATCTGATTCTTGAAATGGAAGACGAAGTATTGGCAAATGCAGGAGTTGATGTATTCGAAGAATTATTTAAATTGATTTTCACCAAGCTTTTCGATGAAATGGAATCGGGCAGAAACCGTGTGCGGCATTTGGAATTTAGAAACTATGGCGATACCGAAACAGAATTAAAAGATAAAATACATGCCCTGTTTAATAATGCAAAAAAGAAATGGAGCGGTGTATTTTCCGATGATTCGAAAATTGAGCTTACTGCCTCTCACTTGTCGGTTTGTGTTTCGTCATTGCAAGATGTAAAGTTATTTAACTCAAACCTCGATGTGGTTGACGATGCCTTTGAATATCTAATCAACAAAAGCAGTAAAGGAGAAAAAGGACAATATTTTACACCACGTTACGTAATTGACATGGCTGTAAAAATGCTGAACCCGAAAGAGCATGAAACTATGATTGACACGGCCGCCGGAAGCTGCGGTTTTCCGGTTCATACTATTTTTCACGTGCTGGAGCAAATTATGAAAGACGAAGGCTTGGATAAAAACCACTTGTTTACATTGGAAAAAAACCAACTCGTTGCGAAGACTATGTGCAGGAAAAAGTTTTTGCCATTGACTTTGATGAAAAAACTGTACGTGTAGCCCGCACTTTAAATTTAATAGCAGGCGACGGACAATCAAACGTTCTACATTTGAATACGCTCGACTGGGAAAGATGGGACGAAAAAATAAATGATGAAGATTGGAAAGACACATATTATGATGGTTGGAAAAAATTTAAGCGATTCAAAAAAGATAAAAACAACAACCGCGATTTTGAGTTTGATATACTTATGGCAAATCCGCCATTTGCAGGCGATATAAAAGAAAGCCGGATACTTGCCAAGTACGAATTGGCACGTACTATTTTTCTTGAGAAATTAAAATCAGAAAACCATGTAAATATTCATGATTGTTCTGACAGGGAACCTACTTTCCCTGAGTTTTTAGGTATTTACAGCGAAAAAATTATAAAAATGCCTGATGGGACTTTCCGCAAAGTAAAAGTTCAAAGTTCCAATAAAATGGGACGCGATATACTGTTTATTGAGCGAAATCTGAACTTTTTAAAACCCGGCGGGCGCATGGCTATTGTGTTGCCACAGGGCAGATTTAATAATTCATCGGATAAATATGTACGGGAATACATCGCTCATCATTGCAGAATACTTGCTGTAGTCGGTTTACATGGGAATGTATTTAAACCGCACACTGGAACCAAAACAAGTGTTTTACTGGTGCAAAAATGGGACGAGACACTTTGCCCAAAAGTTGACGATTATCCTATTTTCTTTGCCACCATGCAGGAACCAAGCAAAGACAGCGGCGGCGATAAAATTTATTTACGAAAAAAAGATTTGCCGAACATGTTTAAACTAAAACCCGAACAACCAAAACCAAAACAAGCAAAATTAAACATGGTAAGCGAACCACAGGTATGTTATGTTTCCACTCCAAAAGACTTAGACGAGTTTGTATTGGATACCCAGGACCACCTGATAGTAAAGCACGACCTCTTTAACCACGATGGTTACACACAAGACGGCATAGCAGAAGCATTTGCCGAATTTGCAAAAAAGGAGAAACTCAGTTTTTTTTGAGTACCCCCTTTAACGAGGCAAAATACAAGGCTTTGTTGAAGGGGTTGGAGGTAAGCATTATAAATTTATCAGAGCTATACATAAGAAATGATAGATTTCGTTATGATGCGGAATTTACTAAGAAGGAATATTTATTAATTGAGAATAAATTAGAATTATTAAAGCATATGCGATTAATAGATACTGATTCTAAAATTATTCATCCGACGGAAATAAAAAGAAATTATATTGATAATGGAGAATGGTTTTTTAGGGCTCAAAACTTAAGACCACTTAAAATTGAAGATTCTAATAATGTTTATATTTCAAAAGAAGATTCTATAACACTTGAGAAAAATAAAATAAAAAATGGTGATGTTTTAATAACGAGATCTGGTGCAAATTATGGACAAACTGCAATTTATAATAAAAATACAACA
>JACQWN010000139.1 GCA_016209245.1 Bacteroidia bacterium | reverse complement strand
ATACAAAGATCTTATCGCAGAAAAAACAAATTTGCATAGCATAAATACTTATACGAAACAATCCGATAATATTAAGCAGATTATTTTTGATTTAGAAAAAACATTATCTGATGTCAAAAGCGATATAGCAAAAGATTTAGATACTTTCTCTGTCAAAATTGATACATTACGTCGTTTGTTTCAGGAAGTTTTAGAAAACGCTATTTTCATCGAAGAAGATACCGAAAATGCCTATTTTGAAATAAGCAAAGAAATTAAAATTAAAAAAGACCAGTATCCGTTCAAAATAAAAATTGAAATACCAAAAGCTGAAGCATTGGGGCAAACTAGGCTAAAAATTATTGCTTATGATTTAATGGTTTTTTTATATAATATCAGGCAAAATAGAGATCTTCCGAATTTTTTAGTTCATGATGGTGTTTTTCATGGAATATCCCGCAGAACCATGATAAATACTATTAACTATGTATTTCATCAATTCAACAAATATCAAAATTTTCAATATATTTTAACATTCAACGAAGATGAAATTATATCTCCTGAAAATAAATTTGATACTTATGGAAATTTTGAATTTGACTGGACACAAAATGTAATTGCTGAATATTCTGATGTAAAAGAGAAAATGATTTTCAAAAGGGTTATATCTTGATTTTAAATCTAAAACTAATACGAACGCAGGCAGTGCACGATACCAGTTGATAATACTGCTCATGGATTTGCATATTTAGATCGAATGCACCCAAATGAAACTACTGAAAAAATAATTCTTTCATTTATGGATTATAATGAAGCTTTGAACTTTGCCCAGTATGACCTTAAATCAAACTGGGAGTTGTATCGTATGAAATATGAGAAGGAGATAAATATATGAAGAAAAATGAAATATTTGAAAAAAATCTAGCGCTTTCATCCGAATTCAGCAGATATATTTTAGAGAATCCCGATATTGCTGAACAAATACCGAACAATGCAATTATAGTGATTCTTCCGGAATATGACAAGGAACTGGCAAAGGAAAATTATAAAATAGCTAATCAAAGGAAAGAAAAAAATCAACCATTAGTTCTTGTTCGGGTTAAAAGGCTTGCACCGGAAAGAAAATCCAGATTAATCAGACCAAAATTAGAAATAATTTCTGCTTAGTGTCTGCTGAAAAAAACGTAAAATATCATATAATACACATAATAAAACTAATCATTATTTTATCCTTTTGTGTATATTCAACTTTTTCCCAGAACTACACCCAAACCATCAAAGGTACTGTAACTGACAAAGATTCAAAATTTCCTTTAATCGGAGCTAATGTCATTATTACAACAACAAATCCGCCATTAGGATCCCCTACGGATGAAAAAGGAAATTTCTCAATTAAAAATGTACCTGTCGGACGCCATACTTTGAAAATTACATATCTGGGCTATGAAGAGCAAATTATTCCTGCGCTTATGGTCGGTACGGGAAAAGAGATTGTTTTAAACATTGAGCTGCAGGAAGCGATTTTAATTTCAAAGGAAGTTACTGTTACAGCAAAACGCGAGAAGCAGGAAGCTATTAATACAATGGCATCCGTAAGCTCTAAAACGTTCAATATAGAAGAAACTCAAAGATATGCAGGCGGCTTTAACGATTTATCGCGTATGACCGAGTCATTTGCCGGGGTCGCCTCATTTACCGGCGAAGGAAACGAAATTGTGATTCGCGGTAACTCGCCAAGGGGCTTATTATGGAGGGTCGAAGGTATTGAAGTAGCGAATCCGAATCACTTTCCAAGAGGGAATGGTTCTTCGGGCGGAGGAATGAGCCTAATTACTTCCGATATTATTACAAATTCTGATTTTTTCACAGGCGCCTTTCCCGCCGAATACGGCAATGCTTTATCGGGTGTGTTCGACATTAATTTACGCAAAGGTAATGCCGGTAAAAGAGAGTATGCAGTTCAGGTTGGTCTTCTCGGTACTGAAGCAACCGCCGAAGGACCTGTAAACAGAAAAGCTCAAAGCTCTTATTTGATTTATTACCGTTATTCAACCTTAAAATTACTTTCGCTTATGGGAATCAATCTAGTTGAAAATTCCGTAATACCGGAATTTCAGGATTTATCTTTCAAGCTGCATTTCCCGACAAATAAAGCAGGCACATTTTCACTCTTTGGAATCGGAGGTATCAGCAGCGCCGGTGAAAATGCCGGTAATGATACAACTAAATGGATTTACCCAAACGACCGGCTTGAAGAATACGAGCTTCATAAAATGGGCGCCATAGGCATAAAGCATCTTTATAATTTTCAAAATAATAATACTTACATAAAAACCATTCTTTCTTCCAATATTGAAAACAATTCCGCCGTATCAGATTCGCTTAATACAGCACTTTCGAGATATAAGCTATACGAAGAAAATTTTCTTTTCTCCTCATACCGCTGCAATACACTATTAAACCATAAGATTAATAAAAAAAATACCGTAAGGGGGGGATTAATATATAACCTGCTTGGGTTTGATATGTTTGCGGAAATATATAATTATAATCTGCAAAATTATGACAAGCTCTTTACAAATAATGGAAATACCGCATTATTGCAAGGATATATCCAATGGAAATACCGGACCGTAGCAGGAATGGAATTTAATACAGGTCTGCATTATATGCAGTTCTTATTAAATAATAATTATTCCGTTGAACCAAGGTTTGGCGTCAGATGGCGGCTCAACGGAAATCATGCATTAAGCTTTGGCAGCGGGTTGCACAGCCGGTTGGAAGCAATTTCGTTTTATTATTTTGAAAAAAATCAACCCGATGGTTCAGTTTCCTTTCCTAACAAAAATGTGGGTTTGGCAAAGGCGCTGCACAATGTTATCAATTATGAAACATCTCTTACCAAAAATATTCATCTGAAAGCGGAAGCTTATTATCAATATTTATTTAATGTGCCTGTAGAAGATGACAGCACAAGCCGGTATTCAACATTGAATTACCGCGGCGGCTTGAACGATTGTGTGTTAAATAATAACGGCAAGGGATATAATTACGGATTGGAAATTACTTTAGAAAAATATTTTTCTCAAAACTATTATTTTCTCTTCACCTCATCGCTTTTTGATTCGAAATACAAAGCGCCCGACGGCAAAATTTATAATACGTTTTACAATTCAAATTATATTTTTAACCTTGTCGGCGGTAAAGAATTCAGAATCGGGAAAAATAAAAATAACATTGCAGGCATTAATGTTAAAATTCTTTGGAAGGGCGGTAACCGGATGATTCCGGTTGCTCTTGACAGCTCAATCGCAGCAGGACGGGAAATATTAGACGAAACAAGCATATATGAAAACAAGACCCCCGATTTTATAAGAATGGACATAGGATTAAGTTTCAGGCGTAATCAAGCGGCCTGGGCTTGGATTTTATCAATGGATTTTCAAAATATTTTTAACCGGAAAAATGTTTTTACTTACCGTTATAATAATGATACAAAAACTATCGAACCAGTGCTTGCACTGCCTTTTATTCCTATTGCAAGCTTACGGTTGGAATTTTGAAGATTAATAAGATATTAAAACAGAGTTAAAATGAAATTAAAAATATCATAATAGAAATTATATTTTGTTTTTAACAATATTATTTCGTAATTTTGCGACACGTAATTTTACGACATAAAATTAAAGATATGGAAAAGAGTCCTTTTATTTTCGGTAAAATTGTATCCAGAGATAATTTTTGTGACAGGGAAGAAGATATCAGACAGCTTACGAACTATATTACAGATGGCATTTCCGTATGGCTATATTCACCAAGGAGATATGGAAAATCATCCTTAATTCACCGTGTATTTGAGGAAATTAAAAGTATCAAAACTATCCTATACTTAAAGAGTGGTTACGCCTGATTTCTGATTAGCAACCTTTCAGACCTTTCCTGCGTCTTATCTTTAATTTGTAAGTCAGATTTTCAATTATACTATACGCGGGGTAAATTTCCGCATTTATTATTCCATCGAAGTACGAATTTGTTACGAAGTTACGAACTACGAATTCGTACTTCGTATGTTAGTATTTTTATTCGTACTTCGGTGGGATAATTGCTATAAATAAGCCGATTGTAAAATGCGGAATTTTATCCCGTTCGATGTATAATTCATACGAATTACACTCTTTTTTATACGAATGATTGTTTATATTAAAAAATATCATTGCATTTCACCTTTGAAAAAATATAGTAACTATTAGGTCAATGTTATTTAATACGGATTACCCCACCGAAGTACGAATTTGTTACGAATCTACGAATTACGAATTTCCTATACCCGACAGATCGCAAAGCACCTGTTGGATTTAAGACTTTCGTAGTTCGTAAGTTCGTATATTATTCATACTTCGGTGGGGTAATAATATCTATACCTAAATAGTTACTGAAAATTAATAAAATTTAAGACTATGAGAATATTTACATTATTTACAACTTTTACATTTCTGTTAATTTTTCAAGTTTCGGCCGAACCTGAAAAAAAATTAACCCTGAACGCAGCTTCAACCGGGCTGGAAGTCATTAATAAAAGCCCAATTCACATACAATTGAAAAATTCGGT
This sequence comes from Bacteroidia bacterium, assembly GCA_016209245.1. Lineage (GTDB taxonomy): Bacteria > Bacteroidota > Bacteroidia > Bacteroidales > BM523 > JACQWN01. The sequence continues at coordinate 2,491 of JACQWN010000139.1, read as the reverse complement.
TTCAGAAATCAGCTATGTTGTGATATCAACTGAAAAAGGCGATTTCTGTAATCTGCAAATTAAAGATTATTTGAAAAATTATGAAAATACAGGGAATCCAAATCTGCCGGTTTTAAACAAATTAATCGAGATTCCTTATGGCGCTGAAGTTGAGATCAAGATTTACGGCTATGATGAAGAAATTATTTCCTTTGTGGAATCGGGAATCGCTGAAAAAATAATACCGGTGCAACCATCATATTTTAAAAATACCGACCCCGCAGATATTTTCTTTCATTACAACGAAGAAGCATATCAGCAGGATTATTTTGAAAATCATGAAGTTATAACCGTTCAATTTCTTGGTAAAATGCGGGGAATCCAAATAGCACGGCTGACTATTTCCCCATTTTTTTATAACCCTGTTCAAAACATTCTTAAAGTTTACAATAATCTTGAATTTGAAATTATTTTTAAAAATGCCGATACGGAATACACTGAGTACCTTAAAAAAACAAATTATTCACCATATTTTGAGGCACAATACAACCAACTCTTAAATTATACGCCTATAATTGAAAAAGAGGCGGTTACAACATACCCTATAACTTATATTATCGTATCCGACAGAATGTTTGAAACGACTCTTCAAACATTTATTGAAAGAAAAACCAAAAAGGGATTCAAAGTGATAACCGGATATACCGATGTTATTGGAGCTACAACTACTGCAATTCATAATTATATTGATAACCTATACCAAACTGAAGTGCCCAAGCCAACTTTTGTACTTTTTGTCGGAGATGTGGCTCAAATACCTGCATATACAGGTACTACAGGAAGCCATCCTTCCGATTTATATTATTGCACTTTCGATGGTGGCAGCGATTATATTCCTGAATTATATTTTGGACGATTTTCTGCAGAAAGCACATCTGAACTTTCGAACATTATACAAAAAGTGCTAATGCACGAACAGTATTTATGGCCTGACGAAAGCTTCCTCGATAAATGCGTAATGGTTGCCGGTGTTGACGCAACGAATGCTCCTTCATACGGGAACGGGCAGATTTATTATGGAATAAATGAATACTTCAATACGACAAACGGATATTTCAATATTTATGCATATCTGTATGGCTCATCAACACATCCGTATCAGGTTATGTCGTCGGCTAATGCTGCTGCTTCTGCCGATATTATCAGTAAAATCAGCACAGGTGTAGGATTTGCTAATTATACTGCCCATTGCGACGAAACGGGCTGGGCTGATCCAAGTTTTTCAACAGGCGATATAGCTACTTTAGCAAATTCCGATAAATATCCGCTGATGATTGGTAATTGCTGCCTTTCGAACAGATTTAACGCCAGTGATTGCTTCGGCGAAATGATTGTATATGCTCAGAAGAAAGGTGCATCGGGTTATATCGGTGGTTCTAACAATACTTTATGGGATGAAGATTTTTACTGGAGCGTTGGAGTAAATACATTGAGCATTACTACTGCAAATGCAGAACTTCATAATTACAGTAACACAGGTCGTGCTGCTTATGACGGGGTATGGCATACACATGGCGAACCGACGAGCGACTGGTTTATTACAGCCGCAGAAATGAATTATTATGGAAATATGGCTGTAGAATCTTCAGGGTCAGGCGAAAATGTTTATTACTGGGAAATATATCACCTTATGGGCGACCCATCAATGATGGCTTACCTTTCAATACCAACTACATTAACTGTCTCTTATATAAACCCTATAGTAGTTGGAGCTACATCATTGACGGTAAATACGGAGCAATATACTTATGCAGCTATATCACAGAACGGCGTCCTGCTTGATGCAGAATATTCAGGGACAGGCACTTCTGTAACACTAACATTTCCGGCTTTCACAACTCCGGGACAAGCGGATATTGTCGTAACAAAACAGAACAGAAAGCCATACATCGGTACAGTTGATATTATCAATACTGCAACAGATAATGATGCAATGGTTCAATCAATCATTGTCCCGGCAGTTAACTATGAATGTCCACAGGAAGTTCAACCTGTAATTAGAATTATGAATGTCGGAAGTATTGCTCTTTCAAGCGTTACAGTCGGCTATTCTTTAGACAATGACACTCCCGTTTCCATAAATTGGACTGGTAACATTGCACAATACGCTACCGCCGACATTACCTTCGCTGCTATAACCTTTACCCAAGGCGCTTACCAATGTAACGCATTTACTGCAAATCCTAATGGCGTTGCAGATGAATACCCTGATAACGATACCCTTATAAAATATTTTACGGTTAATAATCTTGTTACTATTGCTGATTTCACTTCCGACGATAGTATTTTCTGTTCTGCGCCTGCGACAGTAAATTTTGCCAATTTAAGCCTCAATGCCGATACTTATAAATGGAACTTCGGCGATGAAGCTACTTCGACCGACCAAGCCCCAACACATACATATTCCGCTGAAGATAATTATACAGTAACACTCATTGCATATAACGGCATT
>JACQWN010000393.1 GCA_016209245.1 Bacteroidia bacterium | reverse complement strand
TAAGTGAGAAATGCAAATATTCCATATTTACCGTATTCAAAAATACAGTGATCAATGGTTACATAAGGTTGTCCGTAAAGAGTTAAACCCCTGTGGTTATTGATTGAGCCGATGTTGGAAGTCATTTTTGAATTTGTCAGAGAAAAAACAGTATTGTATCCGTTCATTTGCATTTTTGTATTGGTTCCCATTTCTATTTTTGCATTATTCATGGTAAAGCTTGCAAGGTTAGCGGGAATGTAAAACGATTCCTGTGTTATTTCAAGTACTTTATCACTATTATCACTGCCGTTCAAAATTATTGAACTGTTTGACCCTGCGATGATATTCGGTGATGGATATAATGGGCTGCTGAATTTCACAAAGCCGCTGCCTGTGAAGGTGAAGGCGGTGTTGGGAGTGATTTCAAGGTTACCGGCTATTTCAAGCATTGTAGCATCATCTTTAAGATTTATGCAGGAGCCGTTTTCATAAATGAGCAGTCCCTGATTACCTGTATCAGCATCTACTAAGATCTTACCGCTACCGCCCATTTTTATTATCGCTCCTGTTTTAAGTTGCAACGTACCGCCCGGCATAACCTCTAATATACCGTCCCAATAATCTACGCAAACACCTGAAATTACGGTACCATCTAATGTAAGGAGTCCTCCCGGCTCAACTATTATTTTTGCATCAGGGACGAATTTTAATGACATGTTTTTTATTGTAATTGTTATACCCGACGGTATGTTAAGTTCACCTGTTATATAGCAAGTACCGGTAGCGCTATAAAAAGGATTATTTGCATAACCGGGTTGCCAGACTGCACTCGTTTGTGCTGTATATCCGTAATCTATAATGTTAATCTCATCATAGTCAATGCACCCTTCAGGCGATGTCATTTCCAATATGTATGTTGTAGTTATTGCAGGCGAAACTGTAATTGTAACGCCTGTATCAAGTAATTGATTTGTTTGCTTATTAAACCATTTATAAATCGCTCCGCTGATAATTGGAGAAGCAGTTAAAGTAACATTTCCGCTTGCACAAATTATTGTATCTATGCCGGCATACGGTATTGGACAAACAGGTTTGTGAAAAGCGAATCTTACACCGCCTGTTACTGAACTATCGATGCAATATTCCTGAACAGCATCCAGCATGAAATCGCTTTTCTGTTCATCATTATGTAAAGCGGAATAATTAACTCTTAAATTGAAAAATTGCATTTCACCAGGTTGAAATATAAGATTTTTAATTTTTGCCAAAGGTGAAATAATTTTTAATGAATATCGTTGGGTAGTATCTATTTCTATACCTGTAGCCAATTGCCCGCCGTTTACCCATTTTTGATAAAGCGCTTCTCCTAAATCTATTGTAATTTTTGCATTATTAATAATTGAATTGTTTGCCTCTTCAATGGGAACTTTAAAGGCAAGGTTATAGCATGTTTCTATATTCTTAACATTGCTGATAGCAGTAGAAATATTTTTACCACCTTGTACAATCGTTAAATTTTTCCATACTATATTATTATTGTTTACAACATTTGCACCAAGACTTGCAGTTTCAGTAACAGCCATAGGATCATTTGCGGCTACAATACGGGCTAACAGGCAAAAATGCCCGGGTTCAGGATTAATAACATAATAATCATCAGGATTTGGTGGATTCCACGCAAATTCAAGAATTGTTGTTTCACCTGGTTGAATGATTCCAATTGGTTGTGTGGCAATAAGGTTGCCTGCTATGGCATTTGGCTGTGTGCTAAGGTCTCCATCTACAAGGTCTGTGCTTCCATCCCAGTTTTCGGGCCATGAAAGTGCTGTTGATGCCTTTGCCCAGCGAAGATTTAGTTCTTCTGTGCCAAGTGATGATGAACAGCCCCTGTTTCGTATTTTTACATATACATAAACGGGTTGAGTTGGGCTATATACAGGATTTTCATGTTCTTGAATGCCGTCTTGTTGGTTTCTTACCCAGATGTCTTCGCTAATCCATATAGGCCATGAGGTTGTATTTGGTTCGATGCCGTTATCGGAAGGGGTATCTTTCATGAAAAGGTCATCGAAAGGATTACACTCTATCACTATACAATTATAATTACCATCATAAGGACCTAAAAAGAAATCTGAATCATCACAATCTATTTCATTTGGAGAAGAGGGGTGACAACAATCAGGTTTTTCTCCAATACCCCAATTGTAATAACCATCACCATCCAGATCAACACATGTTCTGTTATGTAAAGCGTTAATAATAGGTGTTATTGCATTATATGCTGTAATATTAGTATAGCTAATAAAAATATTTACATATCCATTATCACCCCAAGTAGGACCCCACGAATTTTTAAATATCCAATAAGTTTGTCCGATTGAATAATGACCTGCCGGAATTGTTATACAACCCCAATCACCAATTCCGATACAATCCCCTTCATTAACTATTCCAAAGCCAACTAATGTCATTGCATGACATCCTTGAGAAGGACAAATTGTACCACTTATTGGACCTTTTTCAATTAACCTTATTTTTAAATTATCTTCTGAATCTTGAGGGAAGCTAAGTATACCAGATATTTGCGTATGCTCATCACTACAAGTCGGATTGCATGGTGTACTCGTTGATGCAGTGTAAGGAAGACAATTTTCATGAATAACACCATCTGTTTTAATATAATTTAATGATCCCCAAGGAGTACCCATACAACCAGAACAACAAGAAACCAATTCTTGTTCTGACAAATCATTATCAATATGCTGATTGAAATATATATTTGTCATAGCCTCAGTAACACCAACTGCTGCAAAAATAGCGCAACTTCCTAAACTACCTTGGTTTTTTATCGAAGTTATCCAGCCACTTCCATTTAGATCTCCATCATAATATGGAGATATAGGATTATTTGCACCATGCCTATTCCTCCAATCAAAGAATTCTATTAAATTAGATTTTGGATTTGTTGATATTATTGTATTAAAATCTGACATAAACATAAATATTCCCCCTTGATAGTACTCAAACCCTTGTAAATTAAACTTTTCACCAAATAGGCGTTTTTTCTCTGAATATGATAATGAAGAAACAGAAGTTTCACCTGCAACCCAAAGCATACCAGTTTCTTCAATCTTTTTATTTATTTTTGAAATTTTACTTAAAACTTTTTGTTGTTGATATTGATTACTTAAAGTATTAATATTTGCTATTGAAATATTTGAAATAATTATATTATCAATATTTATAGAAGCATCTATAATCTCAATTTTAATTGAATTTGGTATAACTGAATTTAAATAAAAACTTTCTTCACCTTCTTCTGTAAATGAAAATGATGTTAGCGTATCAATCATTGGATATGCTTCGAATATCAAATATTCGGATAAATTATTATCCAATAATACTATCCGAACTAAGCTTGTATCACTACTAAAATTAACAGATCCATTAATATACAAACTATAAATTACCTCCTGTTGATCAAAAGGAAATATTTCATTATCTGATGTAAAGGTACTGTTTATAACTATTGATTGAGAATTCGATATATTAGAATTGATGCATAAGTAAAACAGTAGAAAAAATTTACATAGTGTTTTAAATTTTCCATAATTATTTAATTTTAAGATTGAACATTTGATACTATAATATAATAAATTTTCCACAAGTAATAAGTTGATTATCCATTATAACTTTATAAAAATAAAAGCCAGAACTAAATTTATCTCTACCAATATTAATTGTTTGATTGCCTTGTATTTTATATGTTTTTATTATTTTACCATTTATATTATATACTTTCATTAAAGCCTTATTATTCAAACCTGAAATAATAACTGAATTTTCTGTAATTGGATTTGGATAAATTTTAAATATGTTTTTATTATTCAATTTTTTTTTTATTGAATTTGTAATATCTAAAATATTACAAGATGAATAATTTGGATTTAAGTATAAAAGACTATCATTTTCTAAATGACATATTAATTCATAACTACATCCGGAAGTATCCGCGAAACTACTGTTTAAAATTCCAAGAGTACTACCAATTCCTTCAGTCCAGGATTCATTATTAAAAGAATTTGTAAAAGAGATTCTTTTCCTATAAACATTATTAATTAATATTGAATCAATATTTAATACAATAAGTGGATGAAATAGATTATTTAAGAATGTATTAATAACATTAATAGTATCACCTATTTCAACATTAAAATCATATAAAAGTCCTTCTTCATTACTTAATTTTGATTTATAGAAAATTTTTTTTTCAGTGTTTTCACGTATGAAACCAATATGATTCCATTCAAGTAACGAAGTATCAACACATTTATAAACTTTCAAATAGGTTTCTGAATTTATTATTGTATCATCAAAAAAATCTATATAATATGGATTTAAAATAGGATTTGGTCCCCAAATGCAAGTTTCTAAGGATAACCATCTTTTATTATAGTCAACTATTGGATAATAAATTTGGGCAGTTAGTATGTAATTAGTACAAATAAGTAAAAAAGCTAATACGGAAATATATTTAAAAATCTTTTTCATTTTATTAATTTTTAGTTACTGTTCGGGTAGGATAGTCTGCCCTTAAAAATTTACGACAAAAATACAAGAAAAT
>JACQWN010000392.1:8212-8966 GCA_016209245.1 Bacteroidia bacterium | reverse complement strand
ACACGAATTTCATATATGGCTCTATGATGATATACCAAATAAACTACCTGAACATGTTATTAAACGGGATGCAAATATTGTAATTCCCGCTAATCAAATGTTTTTCTACCGCAAATCCAGTAATTTTGGTCACGGTAAAGGAAGCTTTGCCGGTTTTTCCGATATATTCAGATATAAATTACTTTATGAATATGGCGGTTGGTGGACCGATATGGACATTTGCTGCCTGAAGCCCTTGCAAATAATACAACCTTATGTTTTTTTCTATTTTTTTATATTACATGCTGTTGGAAATCTGATGAAATGTCCAAAAGGGGCTGAAATAATGAAAAGATGCTATGAATCGGCAATAATGGAAATTAATGAAGATAATCGTGATTGGCTAAAACCGGTACGCATTCTCAATGAACAGATTCGCACTTTTAATTTGACGGATTTTATTATTGAAATCTCAAATCCCGACGCGTGGCGATTTGTAAGGAAAATGCTTTTTTCCAAAATTACAATTCATGAAAATTGGATGGCTCTCCATTTTATTAATACCGACTGGATTCGATACGGAATTGATAAGGAGAGGTTTTTAAGCAATTCGACAGTTTTCGGTTTGATGAAAAAATATGGATTAAATCCGCAAAAATTTAATGCCCGTGAAGCATTATGTACCCGACTTAAATTGTCCTGGTTATGTTCAGGATTATTGCAGGTACCCTCGTTAATAAGAAACAGGCTGTTTCAAGGGTAATTTCTCTTTTAT
>JACQWN010000392.1:0-8170 GCA_016209245.1 Bacteroidia bacterium | reverse complement strand
ATAGAGCAAATGAAAACCATATCCCCCGTTAATCAGTTCATCCAGAGCTTCCTTTTTAGACCAACATTCAATTACTATTCTGTACATTGCACAAACCAGTCCAGTCCTGTCCGACCCATACTTGCAGTGAATTAATATTGGTTTAGGGGCTTCTGTTAAGATTTTTAAAGCTACTGCTATCTCAGCATCATGAATATCTTCTGCTTCCATCTCGACATGGTAAAGCTTTAAATTTATTCCTTTCGCTTCATCATCGTCTGAATGGTATTCCCGCAAGTTAAGCACCGATTTAATACCTAATTTGCTGAGTTCCTGAAATCCCTTATCATCGGGCTGCTCAGAGCGATAAACATCATTATTGAGCTTATACAAGTTTGTAAATTGTTCCGATTTTACTAATGTTGCCCATTTGGCAGGTCTTTCACCCGGTTGTGTCTGTGCTGTGCTTATCGTCTGTGCAATGCTGACGACTATAAGAAAAAATAAATTTTTCATATTGATATAATCTTATTTGTCAATTTTTTCCAAACGGGATAACCAAACTTGCTTGAATGATTTTCCCACAAATTTGAATTCATCATAAGAAAATTCGTCGGTTTTAGCGTTATTGCACCAGTAACAACATAGCACGATATTATCTTTTGAATAATCGGCAAAAGAATCTTTGCGGTCAATTTCCATTGATCTGCCTCTTGAAAATAGATGTTTTGTCATAATATTGTCAGCATCTGCCAACCGCTGAATATCCCTTTCTGTTATTTCGCAATAATCACACTTTCTATAGGTATTGTCATCAGTCCCGTAAATTTTTTTAAAATTATCCAGCGAAAGAGCTTTTTCAAAAATTGATATGTAAGCTTTTTCAAGCTCGTTAATCATTTAACCATTGTTCTTTTCCCAAGTTTTGATAATTGAAGTTAATTCGCCGATCGAATATTTTGAATCGAATTCAATGATTTTTGATATCGTTCTTGGGTATTGCCAGAGTTTACGATTCAATTCATAATAGTTTTTTTGATTATTTTTTTTCTCCATGAATTCAATAAATTCAGTAAATCCTTTTTCTGAAATCGTGTTAATGTCCATTTGATTTTTGAAAAGGTAATCGTAGTATATCTCAAGTAAGCGGTTAAAACTTCTTTTTTTTAAATTCACATAACGTGATTTGGCTTTTTTAAAATTTTCCATACTTGTAATTTTTTATTCATTAATATCCTTACAATTATAATTTTCGGAATGAGCTGTTAAAATAATATTTAGATTACTCTCGTACTCATCAATTATATTATTCCAATTAAACTTATTATGAAAATGAACAATGTAATCATTTGGTGTTAAATAGTTTAAAAGAAACTTATTGTTATAGAAATGAATTATTCTTTCAACCCAATAATCGGGAGAATCAGAGGAAATTATTTCTCCATTAATTTCTTGATTTATCATTTCCGGATTACCGCTTGCCCGAGTTGTTAAAACGTAGGTACCACATGCAATAGCTTCGAGGTTGGAAAGCGACATACCTTCACTAACAGAAGGTGAAATAATGAGATGTGACATCTGATATATGGCACTCATCTCAGATAAAGGAACATGACGATGAATTTTTACATTATTGCTTAACTTATTGTTAATGATATAGTTTTCAATAGTTTTTCTTAAAGGGCCATCCCCGTAAATATGTGCAGAAAAATCTCTAAAAACAGCAGATAGCTTTTTAATAATTCTAAGAAAAAATAATGGATCTTTCTGCGTGACAAGACGCCCGACAAAAATAATTCTGAATATTTTATCTCTTTTTGTATAATCCGGGTGAAAGACAGATGGTTCAACACCATTGGAAATAATAATATTTTTTTTTGAATTTTTTTTACCAATAAAACTATCAATGTTTGCTTTCATTTGACTGCTTTGAATGAAATTCATTTCAGAATTCAGGCATATCTTCTTTAACCATTTGTATGTCAGACAATAATAAATATATAATTTTACAGGTTTTACCCATGGCACATCATGACCATGAGAAAGCAGAACATATCTGACATTAAATTTTCGTTTCAAATAAAGTGCAACAGCGCCACCCGGAAGAACAAAATTAGCAAAGCAAAGAGCGGGTAATTGGTCTTTACAATAATTATCAAGGAACGATTTACTCTCTTTTATCCATGAGAGCATCTCAGACGGATTAGATTGATAAATCTTACTTCTTTTTGATTTTATTCTAATGATTGTAAGATTATTGACATATTCTGTTTCAAGTAATCCTTCAAACCATGTAGTAAGCACAGTTACCTTATTTGTTCGGGAAGTAAGCCCTTCTGCAATATATTTACTTATGATACCACCACCGCTTCCAACGGGGGGATATTCATAATTTAGGAACAATATATGCATAGAGTACTTAATTTATTTAATATACGGATGTTTCGATACGTTTCTCGCTATGCTCGAAACACTCAACATCCGTTCAGTTGCAACAGTTCCCTGAGTGATTGCGTTAGCAATTGTATCGAAGGGAACTGTTAATTCTTAAATATTTTCCTTATTTCTGATAATATAAATAGGACGTCCTTTGCTTTCGGTATATATTTTCCCTATATACTCACCTAATATCCAAATTAATACAAACATGAAACCGACAAAGATGAAAGTAATCACTGAAAGCCATTTATATAAAGGATATATTTTATCAAAAAATATTGTATCGCAGGAAATATAAATAAGAAAAATGAATCCTGTGATAAAAGTGAATAATCCAAGAATTAGTCCTATTCTTAAAGGTAGCAAAGAAAAGCTTAAGATACTGTCCATTGCAAGACGTACCATTTTTAAGAGACTAAATCCGGTACGACCGTAAATCCGGTTAGGACGGCTATAATTAATGATGTAAGAATTAAAACCCGTCCAGTAAACCATACCTCGCAGGAATCTTGCCCTTTCCCGCATTAACGATAATTCTTCCACGACTTTTCTGTCAATCAGACGGAACTCCCCGATATTGCCACTTGTTTTAATGTCGGAGAACTTTGTAAGCAGCTTATAATATAATATTGCGGAATATTTTTTAAAAAAACCGTCACTTCTGTGTTGCCTGCGGGTATATACAATTTCAAAGCCTTCCTGCCACTTTTTTATCATTTCAGGAATTAGGTCGGGCGGATCCTGTAAATCGCAATCCATAGTAATTACCGCTTTTCCTGTGGCCATGCTGCCATCATCAATAAAGATAATTTCGTAGCTTGTCTTCAAATCATTAAGAATATTTACCAGCTTTTTATAAAGCACCGGTATATTCTCTTGTTCGTTATATGCGGGAATTACTATAGATATCTCAATCATACTTTGTTATTTTAGACCTGACAGGTTTGTTCTTTGCAAATTTTGCCATACCTTTAAAGTCTGGTAATCATTGTATTAGAAAAACCTGTCAGGTCTTCATGATATTTACAAAATTATCATTTTTTTTGTTCATTGGAATATTTATTTTTACAGATGATTATTATTATGTTCAATTTATGAATCAAAGCGATATATTTGAAAACGGGCATAAGCTCCCTTTGCTCGAACAATTCTATTCTATACAAGGCGAGGGTTTTCATGCAGGAAAAGCGGCATATTTTATCCAGCTGGGCGGATGTGATATAGGTTGTAATTGGTGTGATACTAAATTTTCGTGGAATTTTAATACAAACCACTTAATCTGTACTGAGGAGATTATCAATAATGCACTTCTATGTCCTGCAAAATCGCTGGTTGTGACCGGTGGCGAACCATTGATGTATCCACTCGATTATTTAACAAGCGAATTGAAAAAAAATAATATTAAAGCTTATCTTGAAACTTCAGGCACTTAGCAACTGTCAGGGCAATGGGATTGGCTATGCCTTTCGCCAAAAGCTCAAAGCCCGCCTTTGGAAAAAATTTATTTTATGGCAAACGAGCTTAAAGTAATTATCGAAAGTGAGAATGATTTTGAATGGGCTGAATATAATGCCGCCAAAGTTAATAACGATTGTAAACTTTATTTACAGCCAGAATGGAGCCGGTATAATAAGATAATTCATACTATTGTTGAATATATTAAAGCAGCTCCGAAATGGAAAATATCATTGCAAATACATAAATTTATGAATATACCATAATGGGGGAAAAATGACTATTTTTGTAACTATTATAATGTGTTAATGTGTTAATGTGTTAATGTGTTAATGTGTTAATGTGTTCACGTGGGTTTATATAAAATATTTTATATTTTTGCTAAAAACTAAATGTAATGAAAACAATTCTACCAATATCAGTATTGTTAGTTTTATTGACAAATAGCTTGTTTGCTCAGGAAGGCGAGAATCTCAAAGCTAAAAGCAAAGTAAAACATGTAACTATTGGTAAGCAGAAATCTGCTTTACTCGAGGTCAGAAACCTGGTTTTAACCGATATTGATAACAACGGCATATTAGAAGCCGGCAACGCCGGTTTTATCAAATTTACAGTCTTTAACCTTAGTGATACAGACGCAAAAGATATCACGATTGAGGCTGCCTGGAAAGAAAACAGCGTCACCGGTATAACAGTGACACCGCCAGTAAAAGTTCCTCTTATCAAGGCAAAGCAAGGTTATCAGGCGTCTATACCGATAGTCGCCTCATAGAATATCAGAACCGGAACAGCTACACTCTGCATAAAAGTATATGAATCAATCGGTGCTGAGTCTGTATCATCTGAAATCATGCTCACTACGAAAGAACTCCCGAAACCGGCATTTGTAATTACACAGTCGGATTTTACAAGCGACGATGGAAAAAATATCCGCGTGAATTATCCTGTCCGGCTGAAAACCTCAATTCAAAACACTGGGAAAGCCACAGCCAACGAAGTAATTGTGAAATTTAGCCTTATTAATGATAATTGCGTTGCTCTTGATAAAGACAAGATTCAACTTGGCATCATAAAAGCAGGTGAAAAAAAAGAAGTACAATTTCTTTTTACCGCCACCAATCAATATGTTATGGATAAAGTTCCTGTAAAAATGCAGATAGCGGAATCAACCGGTAAATCCGGTTTCGATACTATACTTGTCGCAGCTTTTGAAAAGGAAATCCTGGCAGAGGACAAGACAAGAGGCGGCGGTGACCCGTTGAAAGGACTGAATGTTTCTGATGCCAAAAAAGAAATGCAGTTGTGAGACTATTACGCCCTGATTATCGGGATTGATACTTATACAGGCGTATGGACGCCTCTCGACAATGCGGTCAAAGACGCTAAAGCCATTGAAGAACTCCTGAAAATGCAATATAGCTTTGATTATATTAAAACGCTTTACAATAAAGAAGCTACACGGGCAAATATCATGATACAATTCGACTGGCTGGTGAATAATGTAAAACCGAACGACAATGTATTGATTTATTACTCGGGTCACGGAGAATTTGAGCAAAAATACAACAAGGGATACTGGGTTCCGGTTGATTCGAAAACCCCGTCAATCCATGAGTATATTTCAAACCCTGATATTCAGACTTTTCTTGCAGCAATAAAGTCAAAACATACACTGCTCGTATCGGATGCCTGTTTCAGCGGCGATATTTTCAGGGGTAACACAATTACTGTTCCTTTTGAAGATTCCGAAAAATACTACCGTAAAGTAAGCGACTTGCCTTCCCGGAATGCAATAACTTCCGGCGGCATCGAGCCGGTAATGGACGGCGGCAAAGACGGACATTCCGTATTTTCCTATTATTTTTTAAAAGCGTTGAAAGAAAATAAGAAGAAATACTATGACGCAAGCGAAGTATTTGAAAAAATCAGGATACCTGTTACGAACAATTCGTCGCAATCGCCTAAACTTCAGCCAATTAACAATACAGGTGATGAAGGAGGGCAGTTTATTTTTATTAAGAAGCAGAAATGATGAATTATCTAAGGTTTCACCACATAGGCACAATAGAAACATAGAAAGACACATAGTTGAAAATGGAAATAACGCTGAAAAATATAGTTCTTCTATGTGAAACCTATGTGTCTATGATCCTATGTGGTAAAACAAAAAGACAACACAGAAACAAAATTTTCACCACATAGACACAATAGAAACATAGAAAAACACATAGTTGAATATGATAATAACGCAGAAATATCTGGATGAGCTTACCTATAAAATTATAGGATGCGCTATTGAAGTTCACAAGCATTTGGGACCCGGGCTGTTAGAAAGTGTTTATGAAAAGTGTTTCATCCGTGAACTTGGTTTATGTGAGCTTCATTACCGGTCACAGCAGAAAGTTCCAATTAATTATAAGGATATTTACCTTGATGCAGATCTGAGATATGATGTCCTTGTTGAAAATCTTATTATTGTGGATTTAAAATCAATGGATGGAATATTACCAATTCACGAAGCTATATTATTAACATACATGAAAATGTTATCTAAACCAAAAGGAATTATCATTAATTTTAACTGTACTAATATTTTTAAAGAGGGGCAAAGAACTTTAGTAAATGAAATTTATGCAGCATTACCAAAAATCTGACTATGTGAAACCTATGTACCTATGTGTCTATGTGGTAAAAAAAGCTATCATCTTTCACCACATAGACACAATAGAAACATAGAAAATTACATAGTTTATATGAAAAGAAGCATTATTTAAAACAAATCTATGTGAAACCTATGTGCCTATGTTCCTATGTGGTAAAAAGAAAAAAAATCGTAACCGTTCACGGGGTTAAAAATATATTATTTTCAATTAAAAAATAATTTGTGAAAATCTGTGTAATCTGTGGCTTAATTTTCTATTTTTCAATTTATATTTAGTTTATAATCAATCATTTAAATACCGTGAACGGTTACAAAAAATCTAATGTATGAATAACAAAATAGCATATACCATTATCATATTTTTATTATTTTGTACTCAGCTTTTTGCTCAAACAAAAGCAAAAATAATAAACATTGATTTCAATCCCATTGGCGATAATATTGTAATTACTTATGATATTGTAAATTACACGCCGGAAGAAACATTCGGTATCACAATCGGCATTTTTACCGAATCAGGCAAAAAACTCAATGCCTTTTCCCTGTCGGGCGATATCGGCGAAAATATTAAAGGCGGTGTTGGAAAAAAGATATTATGGAATGTCATAAAGGATAATATCGTACTCGATGAAGGAATATACGTCGAATTTGATGCTCCGAAATTTTCTCTTCCTGCAATAACAACAGTAAAAACACCTGAATTACCCGCCTTGCCTGAAAAACCCGGAAAACAAATATCGGGCATTAAAGCCGGTAAAGCAATCTTTTTATCCACGATTTACCCCGGCTGGGGAAACAGCAAAGTTACCGGTAAAAAAGGTAACCTTGTCATCGGTGTGCTTGCTTACGGCAGTCTTGCCTCTGCTTTTATTTTCAACAATATGTCAAAAAACAATTATAACGACTACCTCGATACCTACACCCTGACGGAGAGAGAAAATTATTACAAAACCGCCGCCCGAAATAAAAATGTTTCAGGCGCACTTTTTATTACAGCCGGTGTCGTATGGGTTACCGATATAGTATTGACGGCAGTACAAAGTAAAAACAATAAAAACAATCGTACAACTGCCTGTAACACAAGATTATCTGTAACAGGCACGTTTGACCACAAAACAGTAGCGCCTGTGATTGGCATTAAATATAATTTTTAAAAATGAGTATTATGGAAAATTCTGTTATTCAGACTTTACCGGAAAACTATCAAAACGATATCAGGAAAGCAATTTCAATACTATTTGAGTCAGGTTGTGAAAAAAAAAGTTTATCAATTTATCTTGTTTTTCGCCATTTTTTCAAACATACCTATGTTTTTTACTATGATTGGGATAAAATGAAAATATTGGCTGCAGATATAGAAACAGTTTTTAAAGAATTTATGAAAAAAATTAAGGCATTTTTCAAAATGCCTTAAAAGTAGTTTACACTTTTTAAAATAGGTAAGAGATGACATCTATTTTTTTTACAAGCAGTATAATTTGCATGTGCAGTAAAAAGATGTTATCTTTACTCGAGATTGAATTTGCAAATTTATTTTGTATATTTGCATGTGAAAAAGAATGTAAATAGTTTTATTTATAAATCATATATTATGCCATCCTTAAATCCAGTACAATTAGAAGTTCTAAAGTTGTT
>JACQWN010000391.1 GCA_016209245.1 Bacteroidia bacterium | reverse complement strand
TTTTTCTTTAATCTGCGTTAATCTGTGCAATTTGTGGCATTTTTCTTTAATATTTTGCCAAAAAGTGACAAGATATTTTTGATAAGGTACTAAATAGTTGCTTTAAAACAATAATAATATGGTTAAAGAAAATTTTGTATCCAGGCATATAGGCCCGGGTGAGAATGAAATTAATACAATGGTGAAAAAAATCGGGGTACAATCTCTCGATGCGCTTATTAGTGAAACAATACCACAGTCAATAAGGTTGGATAAGCCGTTGAATCTTCCTGACGGGATTAGCGAATACGAATATTTTAAACTCATTAAAGAAATTGGAAATAAGAATAAAGTATTCCGGACATATATAGGTCAGGGTTTTTATAATACAATAATACCGGCGGTTATTCAAAGAAATATTCTTGAAAATCCCTCCTGGTACACATCTTATACGCCGTATCAGGCGGAAATTTCACAAGGGAGGCTTGAGGCATTGCTTAATTTTCAGACTATGATTATTGACCTGACCGGTATGGAAATTGCAAATGCTTCACTTCTTGATGAAGCCACCGCGGCTGCCGAGGCAATGCTCATGATGTATAATTCCCGTTCGAAAGAATCGCAAAAACGGGACGCCAACGTGCTTCTGGTTGATGAAAATATATTCATACAAAATCTTAAAGTAATCGAAGCAAGGGCTAATCCACTTAATATCGAAGTAAAGACAGGAAAATTCGCTCAATTTAATTTTGACGAAAAAGTATTTGGTGTTATTATGCAGTATCCTTCAAGCGATGGTTTAATCTGTGATTATTCTGAGCTTGTAAAAAAAGCTCATGCAAACCAAAGCCTGCTCGCAGTTGTAGCTGATATAATGAGTCTTGTCTTGCTTGTTCCGCCCGGAGAATGGGGCGCCGATATTGTAACCGGCTCTGCACAACGTTTCGGTACACCAATGAATTATGGTGGCCCCCATGCAGCATATTTTGCAACCAGAGATAGCTTAAAACGAAACATGCCAGGGCGGATTATAGGTATATCAAAAGATTCACATGGAAATCCCGCACTCAGAATGGCATTGCAAACCCGCGAACAGCACATCAAACGGGAAAGGGCGACTTCAAATATTTGCACATCCCAAGCTCTTCTTGCAAATATGGCAGGCATGTATGCTATTTATCACGGTCGTTCCGGTTTGAAGCGGATAGCTCTCAATATTCATAGCATGGCAGGATATATTTCAACCGAGCTCGAAAAATTGGGCTATAAACAGGAAAATAATAATTATTTCGATACACTTAAGATTATACTCCCTCCTAATATTAATTCATCCCACATAGAAAAAATCGCCCTCGAAAATAAAATTAATATCAGATATATTAATGAAAAGACCGTGGGAATAAGCATTGATGAGACTACTTTTCCCAAAGATGCAGAAGCTCTTATTAATATATTTGCTTTGGCAGCAGGAAAATCTCCTGTAAATATTATAAATATTCCTGAGGAAATATATTTTTCTTCCAGTTTTCGCAGGACAAGCGATTTTTTAAAGGCAAAGGTTTTTAATAGCTATCATTGCGAAACCGAAATGATGAGATATATCAAAAAGCTGGAAAGAAAAGATTTTTCACTTATACATTCGATGATATCATTGGGTTCGTGTACAATGAAACTGACAGCAGCAATTGAGATGCTCCCTTTAAGCTGGGTCGAATTTAACGGGCTTCATCCTTTTGTTCCGAAAGGCCAGGCGCTTGGATATGAACAGATTTTTGATGATTTACAAAAAGCACTGTGTGAAATTACGGGCTTTGCTGCTGTTTCGTTCCAGCCTAATTCCGGTGCAGCCGGTGAGTATTCCGGATTGCTTGTAATCAGGGAATACTTAAAGTTTTCAGGACAGGGTCATAGAAATGTTGTTCTTATTCCCGCCTCCGCCCATGGCACAAACCCTGCAAGTGCAGTAATGGCAGGAATGAATGTTGTGGTTGTCGCCTGCGATGAAAGAGGAAACGTAAATATTGAAGATTTACAGAAAAAAGCAGAAGAGCACAGGGAAAATCTGGCTGCATTTATGATTACTTATCCTTCAACTCATGGTGTTTTTGAAGAATCCATCATTCAAATGAACCGGATTATCCATGAACATGGCGGACAGGTTTACATGGACGGCGCAAACATGAATGCACAGGTCGGTCTTACTAATCCGGCAAAGCTTGGCGCTGACTTATGTCATCTTAATTTACACAAAACCTTTGGTATGCCTCACGGTGGAGGAGGTCCCGGTGTAGGACCAATCTGTGTGGCGCCTCATCTGGTTGATTTTCTGCCTCGCCATCCGGTTATTCAAACAGGAGGTGCAAAAGGACCGTCAGCCGTTTCTTCATCACCTTATGGTAACGCCGGTTTATTGTGTATTTCACATGCTTATATTAAAATGCTTGGAGAAAAAGGACTGACACAAGCATCAAAAATTGCTATCCTTAATGCCAATTATCTTGCCTCATCCCTTAAAGATTATTACAAAGTGCTTTATACGGGTGCTCAAGGCAGAGTAGCACATGAAATGATTCTTGAATGCCGCAATTTCAAGCCATTAGCAGGTATTACCGAAGCGGATATTGCCAAACGTCTGATGGATTATGGTTTTCATGCTCCAACATTGTCTTTCCCGGTTCATGGCACATTAATGGTTGAACCTACCGAAAGTGAATCGCTTCAGGAACTCGACCGTTTTATTGAGGCGATGATTTCAATTTATAATGAAATTATGGAAATAAAGGATAGTAAAGCATCGGCTGAAAGCAATGTGCTTAAAAACGCTCCTCATACAGCCGAAGCAGTTATTTCAAGCCAATGGGAACATCCCTATACAAGAGAAAAAGCTGCATTTCCGTTGCCTTATGTGAAAGAAAATAAATTTTTTCCTTCAGTCGGCAGGATTGATGATGCCTGGGGTGATAGAAATCTGGTTTGTAGTTCTGCGTCATTCGGTTAGAACCTGAGTTCATTATCAAACATATAACTACGATAGAGATTTACCGGTAGTATCTCCCTTCTGTGGCGGCTTGGCAATAGATTCTCTCATCGAGGTATCGGCTTCGATATTTTTAACGCGGTAGTAATCCATAATGCCTAAGTTACCATTTCTGAATGCTTCGGCCATGGCTTTGGGAATTTCTGCCTCGGCTTGAATTACTCTGGCTTTCATTTCCTGGGCAAGGGCTTTCATTTCCTGCTCGGTAGCAACAGCCATAGCTCTTCTTTCTTCGGCTTTGGCGCGTGCAATTTTCAGGTCGGCTTCGGCCTGGTCGGTTTGAAGTGCAGCTCCAATGTTTTTCCCGACATCAACGTCGGCTATATCTATAGATAAAATCTCAAAAGCGGTTCCGGCATCCAAACCCTTTGAAAGAACGACTTTAGAAATAGAATCAGGTTTTTCAAGAACCGCTTTATGAGATGATGAAGAACCGATTGACGAAACAATTCCTTCTCCTACACGGGCAAGTACGGTTTCTTCACCTGCACCGCCGACTAATTGCTTTATATTTGCACGAACGGTGACACGTGCCTTTGCTATGAGCTGAATCCCGTCTTTTGCAACCGCTGCAACAGGTGGTGTATTAATAACTTTTGGATTGACCGACATTTGTACTGCTTCGAATACATCACGTCCTGCAAGATCAATAGCTGTGGCCATTTTAAACGTCAAATCAATATTCGCTTTTGAGGCAGAAACCAAAGCATGTACAACTTTGGGAACACGCCCTCCGGCAAGATAATGCGCCTCAAGCTCGTTCCTGTTCAACGGAACGCCGGCTTTAATACCCTCTATCATCGCACTGACTATTACCGAAGGCGGCACTTTCCGCCAACGCATAAAAATCAACTGAACCAATGATATCCGCACTCCCGAAACCAATGCCTGAAACCACAAGCCAATCGGAATTAAATAAAGGAGCAACCACAACAGTATAACTGCGCCGACTATAATTGCAATATAGAGCGCTGTCCCCTGAAAAAAAGAAACCAAAATTATATTAAGCATGTTTTCCATAGTTTTATAATTTATTTATTGTTTTTCCTGACTTCAAAATTAATATTTTTATAAAATTTTAACAATTATTTTATTTTGTAATACTTTAACAACTTCCACTTCAGTATTTTCATTAATCAGCTCATTCATGCTTTGACCTTCAACATATATATCATTGATAAATACTTTGCCCATGGGAGCTAATCGTGAAATTGTAATTCCCCTGTCCCCGGTTTTTATCTTATTTGCTTCAAACATAGCGACATTTGAATCAATTTCTGATTTTAACATGAGCTTGTTCCATGTTTTAGCGCGTAAAGCATAAATTAATGTAATTAAAAGAAATGCTATAGAACCGCCTAGTATATAATTACCGGCTTTTATTCCGAATAAGTTGTAGGAGAAAAATATACCCGTAGCCATAAACAACAGGCCTGCTACCCCTGTCCAGACATGCCCGGGAAAAACTAATAACTCAAGAATAATCAAAAGAACACCAAGAGCTATTAAACAAATGACCGCTGCTATTTCCATAAATTAATTTAATGTTGCGCTAAACCCTTTACTGACCAGTTTTTCTTTCATCGGCTGAAGAACTTCATAAGTTCCTTTTCTGACATCGCATTTTCCTTTATAATGAGTGATAAGTGCACATTGTTCCGCTTGCAAGCTATTATGTCCACAAATATCAATTAGCGTTTCAATAACAAAATCAAATGTATTTTTATCATCATTATGAAGAATCAGGAGCTTTTCTTCTTTGCTGTCGCGACCATCTTCGGGCTTTGATTTATTAATTTTTTTTTCTTTAGTTGTCATATTAATACTTTAGCACTTTAGCACTTTTTTTTATTGATTTAATATTTTTTTGATGCGGAAGATGTGCCGGTTGTTGTCTCTCGTGGGGTATAACCGGTTGAACCGCTTGTTCCGCTATATTTCCCTTTATTTTTAATAATATCAACTTCAGCCTGTGCTGTAAGATTGTACTCCTGCGTTTCGTCAGCAGTTCCAGAACGTGCTTCATTTTGTGCCTGATAGAACGGAATTCTTGAACAGTTCTTATAGGCGACAATAAATGCATCGCGAAATCCCATTCCTCTTATTTCATCAAGGGCAAACCTAGCCGCCTGATGTGTTTTGAACATTCCGACAAGATATTTTGTCAATTTACTTTCCGGTACTTTTTCACCGACAATCGGAGTTAAGCCATTAAAAGCTTCCTGTCGTATCGGGTTTAAAAATGCCCCTACCTGAACTTTATAAAATGTATTTGTGCTGGGGCAAGGTGTATTGACAGGTATCGGGCTTTGATCGGAATATTTTATAGCGGGACTAAATTTATATCCATATCCTCTTGCCACGAGCATATCTGCAATTTCTTTAGCTGCTTCAGAAGCAACTGTGGATGTTAATGTGGTAGTTTTAACCTCATCAGGTTTTATAATTTTTTCGGAAGGCTGAATGTTTTCTGAAATTATATCGGTTGTGGTTGTTTCGGCTATCAGCTCCTTTTCGTCCTCCTTCGCTTTCGCCATCTTCTCCTTCTCCTCAACCTTTTCCTTCTCCTCAACCTTCTCCTTCTCCTCAACCTTCTCCTTAACCTTTATATTACTAGTATCCGGAACATTTGCAATATTTATATTATTTATTTCCGTATCATCAGATGTAACAGGTTTGCTTGATAAGTTATCAGTATTCTCCGCTGTTAATTCATTATCAGGAATTATTTTATCGCTCAGCATTTCATAATCATTAAGATTTTTTGGGCTAATATTTTCCATTGCATCCAAATCGGATGGAATTAATTCATTATCGGATATACCGGAAGAGGAAATATTGGCTGCAGTTAAAGCTGCAGTATCTTGTTCAAGCGAAGGAATATTAAGTAGTATTCTGTAAGTTTCATATTGATTTTCGATTGCCTTAATTTCAAGATCTGTGGCATTTTTAGCTAATGTAAAAGCTTCTTCGTCGTTTTTGACAAAGAAAGATTTTTCCCTGAGCTTCTTTGCATTCGCATAATTTTTATCCGCTTCCTTTTCAAATTGTGTTGCAAGAGATATATTTTCAGATTTGCTCTTTCTTTTAACATTAGCAATATTTTCTTTGTTTAACCAGTAAATTGCATCATACGCGCTTTCATAGCTATCAAAAGAGGCAAATTGAAATTCTTTTTGCTGATCTCGAAGTTTTGGAAGACGTTTTTCGGCTTTTTTCTTATCTTTTTTTTCGGAAGATGTTGAAGCCAGTATCTCTTCCTGCGATTTAATATCAAGCTTAGTACCTTGGGCAGCGGCTAAATAATTGTCAGCTTCAGTAAGCGATTTATTTGCTTCGCGTAATGTTTTAATATCTAACTCGCTTAATTCAACAGCATCATATATTTTTGTCTTTTGTGCTTCCAAAGTTTTTTTCATATCAACAGCCCCCTTGTCTTCATTTCCCTTAGTGATTACAGCAAGCGGTATTTCTTCAGTAAAAATAGATGGTTCCTGCTTCAGGTAAATATCAAGGGCAAGAGATTGCCGGTAAAGAGCCTTTCTCTCAAGAAATTTAGCTTTTTCATATTCCTTTGATTTTCCTGATAAAGAAGGATTCTTTGCAGCATTGTCATATATTTTTTGTGCTTCAGTGAAATAATAGTCGGCTATTTTTATATATTCGTTGGCTATTTTCTTATTATCTCCTATTTCCGAAAGGGTTCCTTCTAATTTGTCGAGTTGATTTTTTTGAATATTATATTTAACACTATCGGCTGTATTGTGTAATTTATACGCTGCATTTAGCGTTTCCAACGCTTGTGGGTTTAATTCTTCAATTCTCTTTTCGATTTGAGCCTTCTCTTTCCTTGGAAGAATTTTTTCCAATTGTCCGTTTAATGAAGTTATTTCTTCAATTAATCTTTTCGCTTCTTCTTCTTTCTGTGTAGCTTCATCAACCTGACTCTTGTATACCGTCATTTTGGGCTCAAATTCTGTTCCGAAATCAATTTTGCTGCGCTCATTGCTGGCTTCTGCAAATTCGGTTACCGGTTGTCCTACTTTTTCTTCTGCAGCTTTAACGTAAATATCCAATGCATGTTTTTGTTTTTCGATAGCGCATAATTCAAGAGTTTTAGCTTTTAATAAATCGGAAACCCTGCTGTCAAAATTATCATTTAATAATGAATTTCTGCGGATAAATGTGGCGTTTTCCATGAGCTTTCCGGCTTCTTTTTCTAATGTTTCCGCCATATTTAAGTCAGGCGATTTACCCGAACGCCGGTTCCGCTTTAAATAATCTTTGTATAAATCATATTCTTCTTTATTGGCATCAGCATTACTATCGTCAAAAGCCATGAATTCATCTTCAGCAAGTTTTTGTGTTTCGGCAATTTCCTGAGAAATTTTATTTCCCTCCTGTCCTGTCGCATTTTTAAGCGATTCTTTTAACATAACAAGACTTTCTTTGTAACCATCATAGACAAAATATCTGTCATCGGCATCTTCTCTTCTTTTATTTAATGTATCAAGCATTGTTTTTTCTTTAGAGCTAAATGGAGATTCCATTTTTGGCTCATATAGCGAAGCTTTAAGCTCGAGCTCTTCTTCGGGCATGATTTCATCCTCAATTTCATCGGCTGATTTATCTCGAATATTATTCGCATTTATATAACATTCCGTTGCTTTTCCTCGGTTATCAACAGCTGATTTTTTAAGTACGGCAATTTCGTTCTTAATTGATTCTTTTTTCTCTAAATCATTTTCATCGGAGAGCATGGTTTCTTTGTCCGATGTCTTTTTCTCGGCTTCTTTGGCTAAATCTTCGTAATTTTTAGCGTTTTGAATTTCTGTGCTGTATTTATTTTGTACATCTGCTTTGGTTGGAACAGTCGTAGTTTTTGTTTCATTTGTTTTTATTGAATTATCAGAAACGTTAATTACCTCAGGTTCTTTGTTTACAGGTGTTTCTGTCGTATTGTTAGTTTTATTGTCTGTTGTATTATTAGTAACTGTTTTATTGTTATTTGTATTTTCAGCTATCTGATTTGATTCTGATGAAGTTTCTTTTATTGCAATATCAGTAGTTGTACTGCCCGATTGTCCCTCTTTAATCTTTGCATTTTCATAATTCTGGGTAGCTACTTTTTTTCTGTAGGAAGCAAGATTTTCGAGTTCTTTGACTTCATCGGCCAATAATGCTTTTTCTAATTCATCATCGGTGGTTTCAATCGCTTTTCTCTTTTCATCGGCTTGTGTAAGGAGGTTGTTGGCGATGCTTTCGTCATTTTTAGCCTGTTGATATAATTTTTTTGCTTCTTCATTAGTGAAATTTATTTCCGGAACTACTGTTTTTTCGTTCGTTATTGTCTTGTTTTCCATTGGAACATTACTTGTAGTTTCTTTAAGGTCGGCAAGATAATTATTACTTTCCTGAATTTCTTTCGATTGTGTGCTTGCTATTTCTTTTGCTATTTTTTCATCGCGCGCCAGATCTTTATTGAAAATATCCTTATCAAGTTTTTCTTTGTCAATCATCTGCAGTCGTTCGTTGATTGCGGCAACCGGCTCATTATTTTCTGCCAGGTTATTGTTTAGCTCCTGAAGAAATGAAATACCAGAATTTAACTTTGAAAATTCAAGCTCCAGCTCTTTTTTATTTTTAATCTGTTTTATTCTGTTATCCGATGTCATTTTATATTCATCGGTCGCTTTTTGAAATTGTTGTTGAATGGCTTGATCAGTTGGTTTTGCTTTAAGCTGATTATTTATGGTTTCGATATTCGATTTAATAATATCCAATTCTTCACCAGATTCATTTATTCTTTGAACGACATTAGCATATTCCTTTTGTTTTTCGCCAAGCTGTTTTTGCCTTTTTTCTAATTCCAGCTTGACAGTAGTATATTTATTTTGATTATCGAGCAGAACTTGTCTGTTGTTCTGTATTTGAGAAGATAACATATCGGGGTCAGAAATGCTGACAACCTTGGTTGCAAGTTGTTCTGTTTGTTCAGCATCGTTTTGTCTCAGCTTGGAAACATTTTCAAGAGTTTGTGCAATGTTATAAGCCATTACTGCCTGGTATTTTAGCTCATCAGCCCGGTTCTGAATTAAATCTGCTTCCGCTTTTTTTGTAATCCTGATTTCATTGTCGGTAATATTTTTTAAAGCAGTATATACTGCATCGGCTTCTGTTTGCTTTTTATCAGCTTCCTGATTTTTCATATAAGCTATCAGGTAAGATATATCTGCATCTTTCCGTGTTAAAAGGGCGCTTTCTTTAACTACTTCCGCATCTTTTTTTACTACATCTTTAAGTAAATCAGCGGAAGTACCGGTTAATTCAACTTCTACAAAAGAAAAACCCTGTTCTCTGATTTTTTGTTGGGAAATATCCGAGCTGCGTGAAGCGGTTTTTATTTCGAAGTTATCGTTGCCGTCATCAGCAAGGGCAAGTGTATTAACCTCAAGCTTTGATTTTTGCTGGATTTGTTCAATATCTTCTATAGGTTTTTCAATAGGATTCTTATCAATTTTTATTTTATATACAGATAATTTATTTCCGGATGTTTCACGGTTCGATGCAAAATAAGCATAATCCTGCGGTGGGTCGGTTATAAAAAACATATCATCGTAAGGTGAATTTGTAGGAAAATCAAGATTTTTTGGCTCTCCCCATTGTCCCGACTTATTCAGCTCAGACATAAAAATATCGTAGCCCCCCATGCTGTTATGCCCCTTTGAGCAGAAATACAGCTTTTGACCATCAGGATGAATAAATGCATAGTCTTCGTCATAAGGAGTATTAATCACATTTCCAATATTTTCGGGCTTCAGCCATTCACCTGCTTCGTTCTTTTTAATCCGGAATATATCTTTTCCGTTATTTTTGCTTTCACCATAACTTGAAAAATATATTTCACCCAGCTTGGTGGAAAGGAACATCAAACTTTTAAAATTCAGCTTTTTATCAATTTTTGATTTATATTCATCGGTAGTGACAATAATATCGCCGCCAAAATTTCCTAATTCATATGACTTAAAAAAAACATCTTTATCAATTTCTTTGTTATCCAGCACCATTAATTCGCTGATATACCTGATAAGCTCCTTTCCGTTTTCGCACATTTTTATTTGCCAGTTAACCTGCAATTCCTCGACGTCGGAACTTTTCGCATATTGCTTGAAGCGGGTATAAAAATCAATAGCATCGTCAAAACGGTATAGCAAATGAAAAGCTTTGCCCAGATAATAATAGACTTTATTGTCAACGTCTTTTGTGCTGGCAAAATCAAGATAATCTATTGCTTTATTAATATCGCCGTTGGTTTCTATAAGGCAAGCTCCATATCTGTAATTATACAGAGGGTCTTTTGGATAAAGACTTAAAAGTTGTGAATATAAAGGCAACGCTTGTTCAAAATTATTTTGAATAAAAAATTTATCCGCATTGGTTTTTACCTCATTTTCCCCCTGAGATATACCCTGTGCAGATATATAATGACTTTGAATGATGAATAAAAGAAAAGTCAGCAGAAATATTAATAACCTGATTTTCATAAAATAACAGGAATCAGTATTACAATTTATTCTGATTATAAATGCTATAAAAAACCGATAAAAATAATAAATTTTATTTAATAATTATAATTAGTATCTATAATTTTTATTAAATAGTTCATTTTTAAAATTAAAACGGGTGTTTCGATACGTTTCTCGCTTCACTCGAAACACTCAACATCCGTTTAAAAGATACACATTTTATGTATTTTCCATAAGTTTGGCTGGAAGATTTCTTTGTACTGAGGAATCCTACATTATACGGAATGGAATTGAATTTGCAAACTATTTTAACAGAAAGGGGGAATGGGG
>JACQWN010000390.1 GCA_016209245.1 Bacteroidia bacterium | reverse complement strand
GCAGAAAGAACTCCAATGTTTACTTCTATAAAAATGTCACCTGGCTTCCTTTTTCCATGGTCAAATACTGCCTGATGCAATAAATTATTACATAAAACCGATACCAATGCTCCTGGAACACCATGGCCAGTGCAGTCGCATACTGCAATTATGATTTTATCATCTATTTCACAAAACCAGAAAAAATCACCGCTTAGGATGTCCTTGGGCATATAATAAATGAAGCTTTCCGGCAATAATTTCTTCAACTGCCTTACATCAGGCAGAACTGCCATCTGCAGATAACGTGCATATTCAATACTGTCAGTGATATCCTTATGAATTTCTTCAATGTGTTCCTTTTGCTGTGTTACTAAATCACGTTGAGTTTCAATTTCGTCTCGCTGGGCGGTGATTTCTACGTTTGCCTGCTCAAGCGCAGTATTTTTTAATGTAATTACTTCGTTGGCTTTTTTCTTTTGTCTGTAGCTCCGAAATACTACAACTACAAGAGAAAGTACCAGGATTAAACCGCCGAGAACTGCATAAATGACGATTTGTTTTTTATTTCTTCATTAAAAAGCGAATCCTTAAAATGAGAAAATAATTTATAATATTCATAAGCTCCTTTAAAATGTCCATTAGCAGAATCAATTTCCGAAAGGTTCTCATAAATATTTTTCAAATCCGGTTTAGAATTTATTTCAGTAGCAATGCCAAGAGAGCGTAACAAATATTCTTTTGCCTGAACAATTTTACCTTGTTTCCTATATAATTCACCAATAGAAAAAAATGAATTTCCGACTCCTTGTTTATCACCGATTTCTTCGCGGATTTTTAATGATTTCAGATAACATTCAATAGATTTATCGTAATATGCCTGAGCTTTTATAGCGTTTCCATTTTTAAAATATTCATCAGCCATATCATAAAAAAGACCTCCTAGGTTATTATTGGAATGAGCAACACCTTGTTTGTTTCCTTCTTTTTCACATATATTCAAATCTGAAATAAAATAATCCATCGCATTTTGATAATCGTGTTTTAGAAAATATACTACGCCAATATTAGTGAGGGTAGTTGATAAATCTTTTATATCATTCATCTCTTTATAGATAGTATGAGCCTTCTTATAAAATTCCAATGCTTTATTATAATCACCTTTTAACCGTTGAATTTCTCCAATGTTGTTACAAGTGCCCGCAATAGTAATTTTGTCGTTAATTTCTTCCGAAATCTTCAAAGCTTCGAAAAAGGAAGCGTTTGCTTTGTTATAATCACCCCACATATAATAAACCGTTCCAATATTATTATTAGAAGCGGCAACCATTTTTTTCGACTCGTTCAATTTTACCTCTGATATTTCAGATTTTTTTTTCAGTTCTTCAAGCAGTTGATTTCGTAATACCAATGCTTTATTATGAAATTCTAAAGAATTTTTATAATTACCCTCATCCCCTGAAATATTTCCAAGGTTATTCCATTCAGTAGCCAAACCTTCTTTATCTGCAACCTCTTCATATAATTTCATTGCTTTTAAATAAAATGATTTCGCTTGCTTAAAATCACTCTGATTTCTATAAATGATACCAATATAATTATAGGAATTAGCAAGCGATTCTTTTGCGGAAGTGACGAGTTTTTCGTCACCTGAAGAAATAATTTTTTCGGAGAGTTGTATGACTTTTTGTGCATATTCCATCGCCAATTTATATTCGCTCATACGACCGTATAACCTTGAAATATCTATGAGAACTTTTAATTTTACTGTATCGTGCTTTGCAGTTTTTAAAATCAAAAGAAGTGAATCGGCTTTTGACTGCTGCGACATCACCGTTTCATTAACTGCATTAATTAGCAACAGAATGATTATGAATCTTACGACAGTCATTTTATTTTGGAACTAAGATTTATTATTCAAAATATTATTATATTTGCAAAGATAAAATTATTATTAATTCTTTAAAATTTAAAATTATGGCATCAGAAACAGTTACAGGAAAAATTATCAAAATTGATAATGAAAAATTAACAGGTACTATTGAAATTACACCAGGACAAACCATTGATGTTCTTGATCCGGGGATTCAATTCAAAGATATCCATATGAACGACACTGTTATTGCCCTGCAAGTTGAAACTCCCGGTGGTGTAAAAATCGGCATTGATTTACAAAAACCAACTTTGTAGTCTTGCTCTAAAAAATACCTTCTGAGAAAACCGGGAGGTATTTTTTTATTGAACAATAATTTTTTGTTTATAAAATTCTTTTTGTGAAGAAACAATAACAAAATAGCATCCTTCATGTAATTTTTGAAAATAATCCAAAACCGCTATATCAGTAGCTTTATCCATTATAATAATTTTTGAAAAAAGTTCTCTCCCCATTACATCTTGCACAGCCACAGTTATTTTTTCATTTTCTTTAAATCCGCTCAAATCAAGCTTAGCGGTTTCATTATACAATGGATTAGGGAAAATTCTTATTTCTCCTTTTGATTTGAGTTTTACTGAAACAACGGAAGAATATTTGAATCTTCCATCGAAATCGGTTTGTTTGAGACGATAATATAGAACTGTTTCTGGGTTCTGGGTTAGTTCGGCTTCGCTCACTACAAGTCTGGTTTCTGGTTGGTCAGTAAATTCATAATTGCGGAGAGTGGAGGAATTTCCTGCACCTTTCACTGTGCCGACAATATTCCAATCATCCATCGTTCCATCACTTCTTTCTATCGTAAAATAATCATTGTTGATTTCTGATGCCGTAGTCCAGGTCAACTCCACTGCACTGCCGTTGAATACAGCATCAAAACTGAGAAGTTCTATGGGAAGGGCATTGTTACCATCTGTTTTATTTGCTAAAGTGAATTTACTGAATGAAGTAAATGCGTTTGAAAATCCTATGCTTCCCGTTCCATTGGCAGTTGCCGTTCCTCCTATGTCAATCCAGGGCGACCCGCTCCCTGTAGTTTTAACAGTAGTTAAATTACCAAAATCAGTAACCCCATCATTTGTTCCGTTATCTGATTTATAATATAATTTTATTGTTGCATCTGTAAGGTTGGCTACAACTGAACGGGCAATATCCCAATATCTTATTCCGGAAACTTTATCTGTGCCGGCAGCATTAGTGTAGCCCAAAGCGGCAGCAGAAGATTGTATTAATTCTCCGGTATAAGCTACGGAAGTGGCATCGGTATGTTTTACAGTCAGTTCAAAAGGTCTCCAGTTAGATACACCAGATACAACTTTGCCTACAGGAAAATTTACAGTTGTTGATGTGCTTGTTGCAACTGTATTTATTAGTTGTCCATTTATATAACACGGATTTGGGTCGCCCAAGCCATTTGATGTAGTTGCACCATTT
>JACQWN010000332.1 GCA_016209245.1 Bacteroidia bacterium | reverse complement strand
TATTGAAGATTCAAGATTCAACATCATGGAAAAAATTTTACTTTTTTCGCTTTTAAAATATTGTATTCAATTAGATAAAGCAAACGTTGATTCTGATTTTAAGGACTTCATCCGTGTTGTCCGTAATTTATTGATTAGAGTCCGCTGGCGTGATAAAACTAAATATGAAAGTAATTTACGCTATGAATTTATTCCGAAACAAATTGATGATATTTGCAATATTCTTATAACTCCTAATAATATTTATGAATTTTTAGACACGGATTTTGTGCTTTCTGGCTTTTATAATGATGAATTTGAAAAAATTAAAGCACAATTAATAATCGAAAATTCACTAAACAAAGCATCAATTCATGAACTTGAGGATAATAGCCGGTTAAAAGGCTTAATTCACAATTTTGATATTGAAAAAAATATTACTCATTTATCCCTCTTTAATAAAACCATTGAAGAAATTTGGTCTGAAAATTCGGACTCAGAGATTATAAGCGCTCTTCTTTCAATTGATGATTTTTCAAAACATATTGGATATAGTGCGCTTGGTAGCAGATATTTTTTCGGAAATAAAAATAAATGGCATACAATACTTACTGACACCAGTGAAGAATCTGTAAAATTAAAAACAATTCTACCTACTTTTTTACTTGCTTATTCTAAATCGGAAGAATTAACTTCCAAATTAAAACTTCAATCATTACAAAAAGAATATTTAGTAAACAATTCTAAAAAAGATTGGCGGTATTATTTTATAAAATATCCTGAAATGACTTCTACAAATAATAATTTGTTCACATGGAAGGATGATGTGTTTGATTTTGAAATTAGAAATCTTGGTGGAAATTCCTTGCTCGCTTATCACATAAATCCCTACGTTAGAACTGTAGCAAAATTAATAAATAATGAAAATATTTGCGCCATTCATAATTGTTATAGTCAATATGCAAATGAAAGCCCATTAATTCTTAAAAATGAAGTTGAGTTGCATTGCAAAGAGGATGGTTGGCAAATTATTATACCTGATTTTTTAAAATTACCTTCAGAACTTATTAATCATTTTAATTTAGAATCTATAGAGGAAGGGAAAAAATATTGTTTAAAAGAAAATGACAATCAGGACAGAATTGAAATTGCTGTAGAATTTTCTATAAAACTCTTTAGTCAAAACCGTCGGTTTAATTAATACTTTGCTGTCCCTCGTGCATAGAAAATCCATCATCATCACTTGAAATGAATCGTTGCGGGCTTTACACTGTTTGTCCTTGGTGATTCTTATTGCATTAATCAGAAATATAATTTCCTGATAACTTTATTTTTTCCATGTCGAACTACCTAATGCTATACCGACAATTAGTCCGAGTAATCCCCACCCAATTACTTGTCCTATGTTGTTTTCTCTTCTTACTACTTCTTTAACAACTGGTACTTCTACTCTTTTGGGCTGTGGTGTAGGCCGTTCTTTTACATGCACTGCATAATCATGCTCTAACCGTTTTTGAGGATCGAGTAGCGTTTCTTTAGCTAAACCAAGCATTTTAAACATTGTTTCTGCGGCTTTCGAACCATTATTTGTATCCGGATGATAGATTTTAGCTTTAATTCTATACGCTTTTAATATTTCTTCGTTTGTTGCATTACTATGAATGCCAAGTAAATCGTAAAAATTAACCATACTATTATTTTTTAAGGTTTAACATGTGTTTTTTCATTCAATCATTTTTTGTGCCATGCCTATTTATTATGACATAAAGGCAGTAGATTGATATCACTATTCCCCCGTACCTATAAAATCCCCGCTCTTCGCTTGAAATGAAGCGTTGCGGGCTTTACTGTCTTTTATAGGCACTGCCCACGCCAACCCTTATGTTGTTTTACGATTCAAATGTAATCTTTTTCACTTTTCATATTTTTTCTATATTTGTACATGCAAAAACGATCAGAAGCGTGTTGGTCAGTAAAGCCAGTTTGTTACGATTAGTTACCCGGAATATGAAACCAATACTAATGGAAAAGATGCCATTGACCATTAAGACCAGATTTGTGCTGGTACTTCGGTATTTTCTTGCATATACTATCTTTGCACCCTGGCTGATTGCCTGTTCGTATTTTCCGGTTGCTTCCAGGAAGTTTTATTCAAAAGCGATTGTACATCAGCCGTTTGATGTAATAATTGTTCCGGGAGTCCCTTTTGACGGGAAAAAATGGTCAATTAGCATGAAAGCAAGGGTTTACTGGTCGGTTTATTTATATCAAAAAGGGATGGCAAGGAATATTATATACTCAGGTGGTGCGGTTTATTCGCCTTATTACGAAAGCATAATAATGGCAAGGTATGCCGAGGTATTAGGTGTTGAAAAAGAAAATATTTATACGGAAACCGAATCGGAATTCAGTTGTGAAAACCTGTATTATTCATGGCTTCTTGCCAAAAAATTAGGATTTGATAAAGTCGCCGTTGCAACCGATCCTTTTCAAACCCGTAAGCTGAAAAGATTTAAAAACAAGTTTAATCTTCCGGTGATATTTATCCCGGTAGTTTTTGACACCCTGGCTGCAATACAGCAGATTGATCCTGTCATTGATACAAGCGGAGCGTATTTTACGGAATTTGTTCCATTTACCAAGCGTCACAGTTTCCGGGATATAGGCAGGTGCACTAAAGGCGGGCGAATAATGAAAATAATGCATGAAAAATGAAACATAAAATTGCTAAATCGCTTTATCTGATTTTTCTGTTATTTTCAGCACAGCTCTTGCTTTATTTCAGAGCTTCATCAAAAACAAATGTTGACAGTCTGCTCGGGTTAACATCAGAGAAACAAGGGAAAGAGCTAGCCTCTTTATATTTTGAAATCGGGAAATTTTATAATAACAACAACATCAGCGATAGTGCATTCGAATATTTCTTTCTTGCACACGTTCTTGCAGAAGAAACCGGCGATACCATTACCAGATGCGAATCGGCAAATCAGTTGGGATTAATATATTTTTACAGAAAAAAATTTGAAAAGGCGATTCCGTATTTCATCATTTCTGAAAAATTATTTAAAGTTAAAAAAAATTACAAAAGAAGCACCCGTGCCCGAATCGGCATTGGAAATTGTTATTATGGAGCGGGGAAACCGGATACGGCGTTGCAGATTTATCAAAGTTGCATTAAAGATTTATATAAGCAAAATGATACTTTAAATCTTTCGGGCTGTTTTAATAATATAGCCCGTATTTACGAAAGCCGAAAAGAATATGAAAAGGCGATAGAATATCACAAAAAAGTTTTAGAAATAGGACGTTCGGGCTATGATCTGCCCTATTTGCATCCCCTTATCAGCATCGGGCTGATTTATTGCAAGAAAAACGAACCGGCTAAGGCATTAACGGCTTACAGGGAAGCTTTATCAGAAAGTATTTCGTTACATGACTCAATTACTATTATATCTATTTATATTGAGCTTGCCTCTCTTTATGAAACGAATGGCAGTTATAATACTGCTCTGGCTATGCTTGACAGCGCATTGTATTTTGATAAAGCTAATAAAAAAACACCTGTAATTTGTCAGCAAAAAGGAAATATCTACAGAAAAACAGGCAATAATGAAAAAGCGATAACATATTACAAAAATAGTATCAGAACAAGTCATGACAATGATTATCTTGTTCTGGAAAATCTGAAAGATATTGCTGAAGTATTGAATGAGCTTGGCAATTTCAGGGAAGCTCTCGAATATTTTAAAAAATATCATAATACCTACGATTCTGTGATAATGAAAGAAAATATTTCCAGGCAAAAGCTCGACGAACTGGCTGCAGTAAAGGAATTCAATGCGTTGGTATCGAAAAGTGAAAAAACACTGACTTTAGTTGAAAAAGAAAATCAATTAAAACAGGCGCAAATCAACAGGGAAAAATTTTTCAGAAATGTTTCCATTGCCGGTGCATCATTAATATTAATTATCGGGATACTTCTTTTTCTTATATTACGGTACAGATTTCTCAGAAAAAAATCGGAAATCGAAAATAAGCTGAATATGTATATGCAAAAATCGCTAAGTCAGCAGATGAATCCACATTTTATATTCAATACTCTGAATTCCATACAGTATTATATCAACAACAACGATAAGGAGGCGTCGGCAAAGTACCTTGGAATATTTTCACGGTTGATGCGGAGAACCCTTGATAATTCACAGAACGAATTTGTCAAAATTAAAGATGAGCTTGAAGCTGTCAATTTGTATATCGAGCTTGAAAAACTACGTTTCGGCGACAAATTTGAGTATATTTTTAATATTGAAAATGAAGATAGCATATATGATGCGGAAATTCCGGCACTAATACTACAGCCATTTATTGAAAATGCAATCTGGCATGGACTCCTGACGCTTGAAAAAAAGGGGAAACTAATTCTCCATATCACACAGAACAACAGTAAAATAAAATTTTCAATTGAAGATAATGGTATTGGACGGCAGAAGGCTCAGAAATTACAGGAAAACAAAAATCATATTTCATTAGGGACAAAAATGATTAAATCAAGAATTGAGTTATATAATGAAAAACGAAAAGATAAAATATTGCTTAATATAATTGATAAAACCGACAAGGAAGGGAATGCTGAAGGGACAAAAATTGAAATTTTAATTCCATGTATAAGTGTGTAATTATTGATGACGAGCCACTGGCCGTTGGTCTGCTTGAATCTATAATCAGGGAAAACTGTGCTGATTTGGAAATTTCCGGGTTTGCTATGTCGGCTCTTGAGGGAATTAAGCTAATCAGGAAAACCTGCCCTGATATTGTATTTTTGGATATTGAAATGCCCGGCGGAAGCGGATTTGATGTCCTCGAATGTTTTAATGAAAGGCCTTTTGAAATCATTTTCGTCACGGCTTATAATCAATATGCAATCAAGGCATTCAAGTTCAATGCACTGGATTATTTGCTTAAGCCGCTTGACACAGCGGAATTAATTACTGCGGTAGAAAAAGCGAAAAAATCAATAGACGAACACGTTGAACGCCATAAGCAGTACCTGTCGGTTGCGGGAAATTTTCAAACAGGTAATATCAAAAACCTGGCTGTCCCCACTTCTAATGGATTGGAATATATAGAACTGTGTAATATTTCATGGATTGAAGGCGACAGGGGATACAGCACAATTTATCTTACAGGTTCAAAAAAAATCGTCGTTTGCAAGTCGCTTGGCGAGTTTGATGATATTCTGAAAGATTATTTTTTCGTACGTATTCACAAATCATATATCATAAATCTCTATCAGATTGAAAAATATATAAAGGCCGAAGGTGGTGCTGTTCAACTAAAAAACGGCGTAAAACTTATGGTTTCACGCCGCAGCAGGGAAAATCTTTTAAAGGCATTAAAACTTATCTCAAAGGATTTGTCACATTGAGTGAAAAAAATTGAAGCAACTTTCCAATTTGAGAATTTTTCTACTTCTTTATCACTTTAGTGCGTGTAATAATTCTATAATTATCTTTTATCGTAAGGATATACATCCCTGAAGAAATACCGCTAAAATCAAATGTATAATATTCCTTCGCATCAGACCTGTATATCCCGACTACTCGCCCGTAAAAGTCAGTTATTTAGCAAGTTTTGTTTCAGGGCGATTTTGAATTTAACAAAACCATTGCTTCCCGGTTCATTTACATTACTATCAGGAAGATTTGCATCAGGAAGGTTGAAATAGAGTACATTATTTGCTAGTGTCAATTCATAGAGATGGCTTGCGACGCCTGGAACAATTGATGTGATATCAAGAAAAGGAGATAGTGAATCAACAATCAGGATATTGAATGCCGTATCTGTACCGGTGTTCTGAAATCGTATCATATATTCGAGTGTTATGGCAGAATCAATGTAATGATATTGTTCATCAATTCCGGAAGGTATTACCTGTTTATCATTCGGATCATACGAGCCGGTAACTTCACGACAATCAATTTCTATGAAGTCGTCCATATCATCAGGTGGAACCGGAAGTATTTGTCCTGTTACAAATGTTGAAAGACTATCGCCGCACATCTCGATATTTGCTTGTGGATGACTGTTCCCAGGATGCCCCGGACGTTGGTCGGCTTCAAGTCGGATTGTATTACCTCCGGCAGGCCAACATATAATCTGGCTATCGCCACCGTTGAGCTGAAAATCTGCCGCATATACCAGCTCGTTGTTTACATAAATTCTATATTGTGATGCTCCGTCCATATCACCCTCGTCTGCATCTCCTGTGTTGTATATCGTAAAACATGCAAGACTGTCGTTTACACATTCGCCTTCAACCGCTATGCTTGAATGGTCCCATTGCGGGTCAGGAGGCAAGCATAAACTGTCAGGATAAATATGCGCTTCAACGCACATCGTGGTTCCGAGCAAGCTAAAATCGCAAGGTATATACACAAAAAAATTCAAATAACACACCATTCCCGGATTTAAATCGCCAAGATTAAAAGTCACTATGTTAGCATTTTGACTATATGATTCGAATTGTCCGTAAGCATCTGTACAAACAACCCCATCCTCCAATTCAACTTCCATGATGGAATTTTCAGCGGTAAGTGTCCCGTTGTTAACGTAATAAACGACATATTGAGACGTAAAACATGGCCGTATCTGAGATGATGCAATATCAACGGACAGGTGAGGACAGAAACCTAATATCGAATTTGCAAAATCTAAATCTGTCAAAGTATCATTCGGTGTATTAATAGTAATTATATAATTAGTGTCAATATCAGGGCATTGTTGTGCCAATAAATCATTATTTAAAAATTGTTTAATAATGTAAGTTCCTTCTGCCAGGTAAGTATGGTAATTACCATCTGTATTACTTATAGCATAGTATGGACCAGGAAGAATTTCTATAAGACCATGTACAATAGGGTAATCCGTACTGTCAAATATGCAATTTTCGTTCACATCATTATAGATTCTACCAAAAATATTAGAGGGATAAAATTCTTCCCGGTGAAAATTCAACCTGACCATAGGTGTATTGCTGGTATAGTACCAGGTTGTACCAAGTCTAAGCTTTGTTTCGTAATCATACGCATGCAATTCCGGGTGGCTCAAATCATTTCCAAGCCAAAGCGTGTCGCTTCCCCATGTACAGCTTATCATAGCAGTATACCATGCCTCACCGGTGACATACTGCTGCAGACCGTCTTCGGAAGTTAGCTTTAGAGTGACCCAATTCCCTATATCCGAGGCTTGTAATAAATGTTCTTCTGAGTCAATTATAAGTACCCAAGTGCCAATGATATCGTCATATTTCCATACTTCGGCGGTTATTATTGTACCAGGCGTTGTATTAGAATCAATAAATACGGATACTGAGCTTAGCGTATCGTCAATTGGCAGATAATATGAGAGACCTATCGCATCTCCGTCAACTCCATCCATAAATAACGAAGGTGAAATAGCCCCGGTTTGAATACCGTGGTCATGAGCATAGACCGAATCCCGTACAAGAAATGAAATATTCATTGTATTATCATCGGGTATTTCTTCGCTTTCCTGTTGGCTTACAGTAAAAGTTGCAGTATAATCCGCCTTCATATAGGGTGGCATAAAAACAGAATCGAGCCATATAGTATCATGTGTGCCGGTTTCCCAAACCCCTGTTGAGTCGGCTGTCATGTTGTAAACTTCTACACCCGCTTCATTGACAATTCTGCAATTAAGCCCAATATTATGTTGATCAAGAGCGCCGGAATTTTCAATTTCTGCAACGGGCCGGTACCATCCAAGGTAATATTTGGGAAGGATATAAACAAAACCGGTATTCTGGTAATAATACGGTATATTTACTTCTTTAATAGTAAGATTATTGTTTGGTGGCGATAACAAAGCAATATCATCTATTCGCCATCCATAACCTGCGCCATAGTTGGCTTGATTATCGAGCGCCTCGAAATGGAACCGTATCCAAACAGTTGAGCTTCCACCTGTAATGCCAGAAATGTTTATCTCGGTATAATCTCCTGGATAATAGCTGTTTACAGATAAATCATTATGAAGCTGAAATTGAGTCCAGTCTGTATTATTAGTACTAACCTCGACATAAACATTATCATAATTAAAAGCTCTGTATCTTTCCCAAAAAGCGATGACAACCCCGGTATCATTTGTAAGGTCAATCGGTGGTCCTATCCATGTAATATAAGCATCAATTATTGGAATTGGCGGGGCTAATAAATACTGAACTGCATTAATAAATGCGCCTCCATTGGTTTGAGTTGGCGGATTAAATGGATTATTACCGCTATAACTGGTATAAGTATCTAGAGAACCGGCATCAACACCAATTTGCCAGGAACCGCCTGTTGCACTTGGTCCGCTTGAAAATGCCCAATTTGCAGGATTCGAAAAGTCATCATACCAGATGGTATCACCTAACGCTTTCAACGATTTTGTAATGGTTGCGACAGGATTTTGTTGCAATACCTGATAATTACCAATTGCCTTTGGTGCCGGATTAAGCTGCTGAAGCTTTGACAGCGAATGTTGCGCAATAACTAAAATTGGAAGCATGAATAATACTCCCGGAAATGTAATTTTTTTCATATACATAGGTTTTAGGTTTAACAATAATGCAGGTTGTTTAGCTAATTTTTTTGTAAAAATAATGACATCTGTAACCTGAAAGCAAGATACAATTGACAAGCGGTTATGATGGTTTAACAAGCGGTAAAAATATATCTTGTCAAGTTTCAGATGGTTTGCTTTGTAAACCGCCTGAAAACTACATTTTTAGTATTTCATCCATCCCTTTCCTGATAGCAGCTTCATTCATTGGAACAAGGTTATGATGGCGTTCAGGCAAAGATTTTTTAAGCCCTTTGATAACATTGTTAAATTCAACAACCGGTTTTATTTTAAGGTAGGAACCAAGAACAATCATATTAAATATTTTTGTATTTCCCATTTCCGATGCAAGCTTATTCGCTTCTATCTTATAAATTGAAATATCTTTTCTTTCAGGATGCCTGGTAATCCCATTGGGGTCATACAATAAAAGTCCGCCGGGTTTAACAGTTTTCTCAAATTTATCCATAGACTGCTGATTCAGGATGATAGCGGTATCGAATGTGCTTAATATCGGGGAACTAATCCTGCTGTCACTCAGAATAACTGTTACATTTGCTGTTCCGCGTCTCATTTCCGGCCCGTAAGAAGGGAATGAGCTAACTTCGAGTTCCTGCATAATACCGGAATAGGCAAGAATCTTTCCCATTGAGAGAACGCCTTGTCCGCCGAATCCGGCAATAATTATTTCTTCGGTCATATTATTATATTTTAGT
The DNA here is from genome assembly GCA_016209245.1 of Bacteroidia bacterium. GTDB lineage: Bacteria > Bacteroidota > Bacteroidia > Bacteroidales > BM523 > JACQWN01. The sequence continues at coordinate 68 of JACQWN010000332.1, read as the reverse complement.
TTGTTATAATGAATGAATTCTGGTATGCAAAAAAATTAAATGAATGGAATATTTGCAGAGCGTGGGAA
>JACQWN010000331.1 GCA_016209245.1 Bacteroidia bacterium | reverse complement strand
CCTTGTTTTTTATATACAATTCCAATACTATTATTACAACAACTAATTCCTCGTTTGTCATCAAGATTTTCAGCAATTTTTAATGATTTCTGATAGTATTCAAGCGCTTTGTCATAAATACCTTGACTTTCATGCACATTTCCGATATTGATGTAGCAACTGCCAATTGCTCGTTTGTCCCCAAGTTCTTCATTAATAATTAATGATTTCTGACAATATTCAATAGCTTTTGTGTAATCACCGTGGTTAAAATAAACGCCAGCGATATTGCTGTAACACACAGCCATTCCTTGTTTGTATTCAAGCTCTATAGCATATATTAATGATTTCTGAAAATATTCAAGAGCTTTGTCAAACGTGCCTTGACCATTATACACATTTCCGATATAGGTGTAACTACGACCAATTGCTTGTTTGTCTCCAATTTTTTCTGCAATTATTAATGATTTCTGAAAATATTCAATAGCTTTTGCGTAGTCATCCTGTATATAATGAACATATCCGATATTGCCGTAACATTCGCTCAATCCAATCTTATCCTCAAGTTCCTCATAGATTTTTAATGATTTTTGATAATAATTAATTGCTTTGTTAAAGTTGCCTTGATCTTTGAGTACTATTCCGATATAGCGTAATGTTTTAGCTTCAAAGGATTTGTTTATTATTTTCTGTGAAATTGTTAATGCCTTTTCATAAAAGAAAATTGCTGAATCGGGAATGATATACTCATATTGGTCGCCAATTTCAAGCAAGAGTTTTACTCCATTTGTGTCCATTTTTGCTTTTTTCAGGCAGAGAAAGAGGCTGTCAATAGTCTTATTATTTTGAGAGAAAACGCTAAAACTAATTGATAACAAAAAGATAGACGTTACAATCAGAAATATTCCTTTTTTCATTAAAAATAAGTGCTTAACTTTTTATTTTTCATCATCAAATTCATTTTGAAAACGAGTATTATTTTACTTTTTCAAAAGTCCATTTATAACTACCACTTTCCACATGTGATGTTATCGAAGTATTTGTATTTACAGTCGGAGAACCCTCATAAATTGTTGTAGTTGACAATGATCTATAGTTATTACCATTTGCATCACCGCCAAAAATCATTTCTTTTTTAGTAATTATGTTAATACTGGTTTGATATGCCTGATTTAATTCAACATATATCCAAATACAACTGTCATTAAGAGAATAAGAACTAAAATAATTAATGAAATGAAACCGAAAACAAGACCAATTCTTGCCATAGCTTTTCCTTTGTATTTGTCGGGATATTTTTGAATTTTATTAAGAGCAATAAAACCGAATATAATTGCCGGAATACATAATATAAAAGCAAGCGGAGCGAACACATATACCCCGTTAATCGGGATAAGAGCCAAAACGCTTAATATCCCCAATATCTCGCTGGCAATAGCTAGTCCATGTGTTTTTGGCCCGCTATCAGGGGGCATTGGTTTTTCAACTTCTTTTTTAACCGTTTTTGTAAAATTATTTTTATAATCATTCAATATATTCAACGGTATTGTACTTGCGGTTTCTAAAAATTTCGTACCGTTAATACTTTCGGAATTGCCGGTGTAAGCCATTAGTATTTCGTGTTCGGTATTATCGTCTGAATTCTTTGATATATCGCAAGATTCATCAGTATAAAAAGTCTTTTCCCCTTCTACATTATTAATAATGTCATTCCTTGGAAATTCATGTTTATTTGCCTTTTGCCCCCGGTTTTTCCAATTAAAATGGTAGCCAGGCATATACAACCTCTTTTCAACGGTGCAGGAAGCAAGAATAAGCGATAAAAATAAGCAGGCGTATGAAAGAATCGGTAATGTCTTCATATTAGTAATTTATTAATGGTTAGTTTTACTGTTTTATCAATTTTTTCATGAAAATTCTGTTATCAGTTTTTATTTTTATAATGTAAACCCCGGCTGATAATTTTGATAAATCGTAACTTTTCTTTTGATTTGTCAAACAGGCAGTTTTGACAAGCTGGCCCTGTAAATTGAAAATTTTTATTATTCCCCAATAGAATCCATTAATATAAACCAAATTTTTTGCAGGGTTGGGGTAAATATTTATTCCCTCTAAAATATTAACCTCATATATTCCGGCAGGAGCTATATTAATACTATGTATGACCGTGTCAGAACAGCCATGTGCAGTATATTCGATTAATAAAACATTATATATACCTGGGTTAATAAATATGTGAAAAGCAGATGAGCCGCCAAGACATATTGCAGTATCACCATCGCCAAAAATCCATAAGCAGATATAACCTCCTGAGGATTGGTTATAAAAATCTATAGTGTCCAATATATTAGGTTCGCTCGGAGAATAAGTAAATTCAGCGAAAGGCTTCGGATAGACAGTTACAAAATTAGTATAGACAATGCTGATGAGACATCCATATTGATTAGTGGCTGTAATATTAACATTATAACTTCCGCTATTTAAATAGAGATGGATGGGTGAGGCTAAACTTGAGATATTATCTGTTCCTGAATTTGCATCTCCAAAATTCCAGTAATAACTATAAGCGCTACTGTCATGAAGGTTGGAAAAAGTTATCTGCAATGGCTCACAACCGCTTAATGTATCACTTACTACTTCTACTTGTGGAAGTGGGTGAACGATTATTGTTTTATATACAGTATCACAAGGGGAATTGCAACTGTCAGCAGCAATAATAGAATAATTTGTAGTCGTTAAAGGATGAATTGTAATAATTGAAGAAGAAAAAGTATCACCATTCAACCGATAAATGAACGGGCCTCCATTACCTCCACTGGTAATAAAATTCATCACGATAGGATCTCCTTTGCATATTTCACTATCTGAAACAGCAACGTTTAAAGATATAGTCGGATATACATTGACAGTAATTACGCTTTGTTCCGACGTACAACCATTTGCATCAATGACCGATACCGAATAGGTTGTTGTAGTTGACGGTGAAACAATCTGAATTAGTTGCGAAGGTAAGGAGTTATCCCAATAATATTGGTAAGGCGGTATGCCTCCAGTTGCAGATGCAGAAATAGTGGCCTGCTGGCCAATGCAAATTGGGGTGGAAGACAGTTCTGAAACCACATTTAATTGGTCAGGTTCGGTAATTATTAGATTTGCAGTAGCAGTATTTGAATTTGCATCTGTAACGGTTACTGCATATATCCCTACTGGAATATCTACTATGCTGTCAATAGTAGCACCGGTTGACCATAAGTAAGTATATGGGGGTGTACCACCAGTTACAGAACTTACAATTGCATTACCATCACTAATTCCATAGCAACTCACATTTGTTTGACTTATAGTTATGGTTAATTGTGCTAAAAGAAAATAACTTTTTAATAAAGCACAAACGGATATAATAATTACTTTTTTCATAAGACATCCTT
>JACQWN010000330.1 GCA_016209245.1 Bacteroidia bacterium | reverse complement strand
TTTCTTTCATTTGTTCCCGGGTTTCCTGAAATTTTTTATCGGTTTCCTGAAACATCTGCCACACCTTTTCAAAAGTCAGCGGGTCTGTATTTTGTGGTTGAGTTCTCATTTTAAAAATTTATTTTAAGATATTTGCTGAAAGAGAAACGCTTTAAGCAACGCTCTTATGAAAATATTTTAGTTTCTACATTTTTAACTTTTTTTTAATTTATGATTGTAAAGATACAAAATATTTTAAAAACAATTATTTCAGGTTTTCTATTTCTTGTTTAAGTATTATTCTTGCTTTTCTTCTACCTTCGTTTATCCCCTCTTCCCTGGCGTAATCAATGCAGTTTTTTAAATCTCTGCAACGCTTTAACTCATATTCAAATTCTTCCGGCATTTCATTTTTAATAGATTCCAGATAAGAAAATATTTCTTTCCACATTACTTTATAATATTCAAAGTTCATGTGTAAAGATGATTTTTTTTCAAAAAAACTATCAAGTCTGGAATCTACATATTTCAACATTATCTGAGTTTTTTAATTTCTGAGTCAGTTAAGCCGGTTAAATCGGAAATGATTTTTACAGAATATCCTTTTTTTAAGCCTTCTTTGGCTCGTTGAATTTTATCCTGTTTATTTTTTAAGGCTTCTTCTTGCTTTCCTTCAACTTTTCCTTCCTCTTTGTAAGTATTCATAGAGTTTATTAAATCTCTGTATGATTTTAAACTATCTTCGTAATCCTGCCGCTGCTTTGGAGTGAATTTTGCAATCTCGGCCGTTTTAAAAAGTTTTTCAAAAATCCTTTCCTGTAATGCTTTAGGTCTGTTTTGTAAATTTGGTAAATGCCTTAGTACAAATAACCACTTGTCAAATTTTGTTTTTAATTCGGTCTCTTTCTTAATAAATTTGGGCATTTCCAAATATATGTAAGTAAGTTTGTCAAAGAAAACAGTTTTTTTAGTCGTTTCCATTAGCTTTACTTCCCAATGAAAATAATCTTTACAATCTTTATTCTCCTCGAAAATAAAATCCAAAATACCAATGGTATAAATCGCTTTTAATTCAAAATCCCATTCCCCTCTAATTGCTTGTTCTCTTATTGGAAATGTAGAGTAATAAACGCTTCTGTCTTTGAAAAATTTTTGCTTTACTTTTTGCATTTCGACAATGAATTTCTCGCCTTTTTCGTTCTCACAGTATAAGTCAAAAACAGCACCTCTGTCAGAAAGGGTCACACCTGATTTTACTGTTTTCTTATAATTCAAATCATGGATTTTTTCTTTGTCTTTAAGAATTTCATTTAGAAAGTCAATAAGCAGGTCTTTATTTGGTTCTTCACCGAATAATTTTTTAAAGCCAAAATCTGTGAATGGATTAATATATTTCTCTTTCAACATTTTCAGTTAGTTAAATTTTCTTAACAACAAAATTAGTCTATTTTTTTCATATTCCCAAAATTCCTAAAAATATTTTGCGTGAGGCAAAATTTGCTCTTTTGGCTGAACTTCGGTTATTGGGCTTTGAGTGTAAGCAGGCAGCCAAATGTGCAAATGTGCGATGGCAGTTTTAAAAGACTGTTGAAAATTATATTAGCGTCAATGACATAATCCTTCATTTGACTATACCATTAAGAAATTCATTTTTATATTGTTCCCATGCTTTTTGTCTTGCCAATTCAAGTTCATAGTCGTTGTCAATGCCGCTTTCAATAAGAGATTTATTTATTTCTTCTGCCATTTCTTCGTAATACAGATATTCCAATTCTTTCTGGAATCTGTTTTTAATGGCGATTAATCCCACGCGTTGTAAGATTTTGTCATTAATTTGTATTGAAACTGTTTGCATAATTAATCTGATTATAGACTTTCTTAATTACAAAAATAAATATTTTATTCAATTTCAAAATTAAAAATACGAAAGGGGTGAATATTAACTTCAGATTTAAAAAATGCCCCCAATCGTCAGACCCGTGGTAAATGAAAGAGGAAATTGCTCACCAAACCCCCAGTGTGAATAATGATTGATTCTGTCATCATTATATGGTTGTGAATTACCGTTTACATTATATGTATCGAAGCCATATCCGCATCCGACAAAATAGTCCAAAGTCATAATATTTCCTAAAATCAAATAAAGAAATGATCGATCTTATATTTCTCAGGCATGTTAAAAGACAACAAGATATAAACTATTCATATTCAAAATATTTCAGCTAATGTGTCAAAGTAGAATTATTATGAAAAATGATTATTTGTGTCCGAAATGCAGAGGTTTTTTAAATGTAGAAGATAACATCTGTTTTTCAGTAAAATCAAAACGTGGGCAAGCCGGGTTAAAAGGAGGTAAAGTCGCTCCATTCGGAGAACATGCCTCACGTTATCTTAGTATTTTAAAATACGGAACATATAAATAATTTATTGAAAAAGCCGCTTTGTGTGGTATTGCCGGATATTGTTCAAAACAAATTTCTGTTACGCTGGATGTAATTGAAAAAATGACCCGAAGCATGGCTCACAGAGGGCCGGATGCTGAAGGGTATTATAGCGATGAATACTGTAGCATCGGTCATCGGCGGCTAAGCATTATTGACCTGTCGGAAAAAGCCAACCAGCCAATGTTTTCAGGATGCGGACGCTATATAATTATACTTAACGGAGAAATATACAATTTTCAGGAAATAGCAAAAGAACTAAAAATAAATTTTAGAACTCATTCCGATACTGAAGTAGCTGCCGAAGCTTTTGTAAAATGGGGAACAAACTTTGTTGAAAAGCTTATCGGAATGTTTGCAATCGCCATATATGATACTGCAGAAAAGACATTATATTTGTTCAGAGACAGATTAGGTATCAAACCGCTTTTTTATTTTCACGATAATAAGGTTTTTGCTTTTGCTTCCGAACCTAAGGCGCTTTTACAAAATGAATATATCCGTTCTTCGGTAAATATCAGCAAACCGGCTATAAATGAATATCTCCACCTGGGATTCATTCCACAGCCAAAGAGTATCTGGGGGAAAATATATAAATTTCCTTCCGGACATTACGGCATGGTTAAAAATAATAAATTCGATTTGTATTCATACTGGAAACCTGAAGAAAAAATAAGTGCAAAAAAATTTAATTCTTTGGGTGAAGCAAAGCAAATGCTTAATGATTATCTTATCAGGTCGGTCAAATACAGATTAATCAGCGATGTTCCATACGGAGTATTTTTAAGCGGAGGTATTGATTCGAGCGTGATATGCGCTGTTGCTGCAAAAATAGCAACTCCGAAATTAAAAACTTTTACAATCGGCTTTGATGATAAAAAATATAATGAAGCCAATCATGCAAGAAAAATTGCTGAATATCTTGGAACAGAACATCATGAATTTATTGTTTCATACACCGATGCTATTAACCTGATTGAAACATTACCTGATATATATGACGAACCCAATGCTGATTCTTCAGCCATTCCTACTATGCTCGTATCAAAAATGGCACGGCAGTATGTAAAAATGGTTTTATCGGGTGACGGAGGCGATGAATTATTTCATGGATATGGTGCATATATCTGGGCAGAAAAATTATCCGGCAAATTTTATAAAACTTTCAGAAAACCATTGGCATCAGGGCTTTCACTTTTACCAAGCAGATATAAAAGGATTGCCCATTTGGTTTCGTATCCCGATGAAGCTAATATTCACGAGCATATATTTTCGCAGGAGCAGTATTTGTTCACGAGCAAAGAAATACAACATTTGCTGAAACCAGGTTTTGCAGATGAGATTCAAATAAATCAGGAATATGTTCATCTTTCAAGGATTCTTGCTCCTGCAGAACGGCAGGCACTGTTTGACCTTAATTATTATTTGAAAGACGACCTTCTTGTTAAAGTTGACAGGGCCAGTATGAAATATTCCTTGGAAGCAAGGGTACCCATGCTGGATCATAATCTGGTCGAATTTGCTCTTAATCTTTCTCGGGAATTTAAAATAAAAAATGGTGTGCAAAAGTATATATTGAAAGAACTATTATATGATTATTTACCCAAACAATTCTTTATGCGTCCAAAATGGGGCTTTGCTATTCCTTTGGCAAAATGGCTCCGCAATGAGCTGAAATTTCTTTTTGATAAATATCTTTCCCAAAATAACAGAATAATGGAAATAGCAGATTACAATTATATTGACAATTTAAAAAAATGTTTTTTTAATAAAGCTCAAAATTATTTGTATAACCGGCTATGGTTGCTGATTGTATTGAGTCAGTGGCTGGAAAAGAATAATAAAACAAATTTCAACTGATTATATCATTTCTGATTCTCCGGATTGCTTTAATGATTTCGATAATTTGTTCGGGCGTAATTTTTACTTCTGTTTTACCAACTGTTATTACCTTCTTTAATGTATCAATATTAGCAGTAGTGTCGGAAACATATATTTGAATATCATCAAATACTTTTTTCAACCGGTTTACCATTAGAATATAATGATAAATTTCATCGTTGTCATATGAATTTTTCAATAATTTATGTAAATTGTTAAGAGAAAATTTTTGTTCAGCTATATACATACTTAAATGTTCCTTATTTGAATTATTTTTCTGGTAAAGATTTACAGCTATATATACAGCTTCGGTCCATGCTCCGAAATATATAAGTGCGGCTATGCTGTTACGGTCATTTTCTTTCAGGTAATCATCGGCGGTGAGATAGGCATCCTGAATAATATTAAGCAATGAGTCTTTATTTTCCATATATTGTTCAGCTTTTCCAAGGGTATTTGAAATCTTTTCCTCCGGTATGCCTATCTCTTTGGAAATCTGCCTGATAGAAGCCAGATATTTCACCGTCCATTGCTTTTGGTTATACATTCTGCAATAAATCAGATCTGTGCCATAAACACCTAAATTCAGCGCCATTTTCATAGTCACATTATAACGCGTTCTGTTGTCAATTGAATTTAATATATCCGGGTCAAAAATTGTATTTGAATATTTAATAAATTGGGTTAGCTCAACAGGCGTAGTAAGATCATAAAATATTGTTTTAATACTGTCGCTGTTAAATGGCTCATTCAGAACTTCTTCGTCAGTCATTACCTCATTATCTCCAGGTAGAATATCTGTGGAATCCTGGGTTTGAATATTTCCATCATTACAACCAGTAAAAGAAATGAAAATGCTGATTATTAAGGTAATAATTAATATATTTCGGAGATAATAAAACATTATGCGCTTTAAAAAACAGCCAAATTTAAGTAAAAATTTATTATCATTACATACAACGAAATAAAAACTTTTTATTTATCTATAAAAATTGCTCATCTTTGTAAATAAATACCGCATAGCGGTTACGGTTATGTAAAAAATAATGAAAAAAAGACATTTCAAGGGTATGTCAACCGGCTTATTGCTGTTAATTATAGTAATAATTACGGGAATTCTGGGATATATTCTGATTGAGAAATATACCTTTGTTGAAGCATTGTACATGACTTTAATAACAATGGCAACAGTAGGTTTTGGAGAGGTACATCCATTATCTGATGCCGGAAGAATTTTTACATCTTTATTAATTATTTTTAGCTTTGGGATTTTTGCTTATGTTATTACTGCTTTTTCGAGATATGTTATTGATGGTGCATTCAGAAATTATTTTATTGATAATAAAGTGAAAAAGAGAATTTCTAAATTAAAAGGACATGTGATTGTCTGCGGTTATGGCAGGAACGGTAACCAGGCGGTTGTTGATCTGATTGAACATAAGGAACAGGTAATTATTATTGAAAAAGAAGAATCAATAAGTGAACGGCTGCGTGAAGAAACTGATTTACTTTTTATTCATGGGGATGCTACAAGCGATGAAGTGCTTGGCACGGCTCAGATAGAATGTGCAAAAGCACTGATTACGACCTTGCCGGTTGATGCGGATAATCTATTTGTAGTGCTTACTGCACATCAGATGAATCCTGAATTAAAAATAATCAGCAGGGCTTCTGATGAAAGCTCAGATGTAAAGTTGAAACGCGCCGGAGCTAATAACGTGATTATGCCTGACAGGATAGGCGGTCAGCGTATGGCCAAGCTGGTGGCTCAGCCCGATATTGTCGAATTTCTCGATTATCTTATGCTGATGCCCACAAGGGAAGTCCGGCTTGAAGAAGTATCGTGTGAAAACATCGCCGATTATTTCGTAGAAAGGACTATACGCGAGCTGGATATCCGTAATGTTTCAGGCGCTAATATTGTCGGACTGCGTACCGAAGCCGGGCAGTATATTGTCAATCCTTCACCCGATACCAAATTATCGTCAAACGATAAGCTTTTTACTATCGGCACACCGGAACAGATAAAAAAATTAAAAAGTATTCTCTGTCGAAATTTATAGCTTTTCTGCATTTATGCTCATCAGGAATCTGCCTTTAGAAAAGAAAATATTTGTTCATAGCTTGATATTTCCATTGTTTTTTTCTATTGTGCTATGGATAATAAAAATTATTGAAATTCTTCACGGGAACAATTTTTCATCTCTTGGCATTTTACCAAGGAAATTGGTTGGATTGGCGGGAATTTTTACTGCTCCTTTGATACATGGCGATTTTTTTCATCTCTTTGATAATACTTTTCCTTTACTTATGTTAAGCATAACAGTTTTTTATTTTTATAAAAAAATAGCTTACCAATTATTTTTTCTGATTTATTTTATATCAGGTTTCTGGGTTTGGCTAATTGCGGGAAGCGCATATCACATAGGCGCCAGCGGTTTGATTTATGGGCTGTCGGCATTTATTCTTTTCAGCGGAATCATACGGCACGATTTACGATTGCTAACCATTTTCTTAATCGTAATAATTATGTATGGCGGATTAATTTGGGGAATTTTTCCGGTAAAGGAAAATGTATCATGGGAATCGCATCTTATGGGCGCACTATCAGGTATGCTGCTGGCTGTCATTTTCCGGAAGCACGGACCCCCGCCGGTAAAATATGGATGGGAAATGCCGGAAGAGGAAAAGGATGAAGATGATGATAAAGAAAAATCTCCAGACAATAACCCCGCTCGCCCGGATTTGCAACCCGGGCAAACGGAGTTATAAGATATAAGGGAGCATGAAACAAATACTTACATATCTGAAAATTCATATCAAAGCCGATTTTAATCTGCCTTTGTATATTTACACTTTCATATTTCTTATTGTTACCATTACTATTAATTATGTTTACAAATTTGAAGATTCGTTTCTGGATAAAGTCTATGGATATCCCTCTGGCTTTATTTATTATATTCTGTTTTATGCTTTTGCATATTATTCCATAGCCATACCTCAGGCAATAATTACGAAGAAGCCCGAACGACTGAAAAATAAAACTTTCTGGCTCAAATCATTTATATTTATAGCTTTTATCGGAGTTAGCGGGGCTTTTTATTTTTATATATATGTATGTAAATTATTTAATGAAACCGACGCACTTTATATGCGCCGGATTTTATGGAATTCAAAAAATTTTATCGTCTTTCTTATACCTTTAATATTGGTTAAATATATATACGACCGTAAAACAGCCGGTTTATATGGGCTTAGCTTTAAAGGATTCGACCCAAAGCCGTATATTATGATGCTGCTGATTGTGATTCCTTTTATAGTACTGGCATCGTTTCAGCAGGATTTTCTTACAACCTATCCTACATTTAAAGTATGGAAATATAATAGTGCATTTGGCATGAAACCATGGCAGATGTCTGCATTGTATGAAGTTGTTTACGGACTGGATTTCTTTTTTGTCGAGCTTCTTTTCAGAGGTGCTCTGGTCATAGGAATGGTGTCAATTATGGGCAAAGATGCTGTACTTCCAATGGTAGCGACTTATGCGTTTCTTCATTTTGGTAAACCGCTTGGCGAAACAATCAGCTCGGTATTCGGAGGTTATGTTTTAGGTGTTATTGCCCTGCATTCGGAAAAAATATTTGCAAGCGGCATTATTCATATCGGCGTAGCTTATTCAATGGAATTTATTGCTCTAGCTCAACATCTTATTGCCGGTGCTAAAAATTAGTATTCATTACTGACGGGGTGACTTGGGTCACCACATCAGTATCAAATTTTATATATATTTGCAATCGGAAATATTAAAAACAATGTATTTTAAACCCGATATTACCCGCGAAGAAATAGAAAAAATGCCTAGAGCTGGCTTTGAGGGTAGTATTATTCTAATTGAAACAGTTGATTTTCTAAATCAAATTATTCCTGAAATCAAAAAAAATAACATCCTAGGCTTTGATACCGAAACACGCCCATCGTTTAGGAAAAAAAAGTTTAATAAAGTGGCTTTGCTCCAATTGGCATCCGAAAATCATGTTTACCTTATCAGGTTGAATAAAACCGGGTTACCTGACATATTAAAGGAATTACTTGAAGATAAAAATATAATAAAAGCAGGTGTAGCAATCCATGACGATATCAAAAAGCTGAAAGAAAAAGCTCTTTTTAAACCTGCAGGTTTCATAGAACTTCAGCAATTTGTCAGGAACTTTGGAATAAACCAAATAAGTGTAAAAAAGCTTGCAGCAATAGTATTGGGAATCCGAATTTCAAAATCACAACAGACATCTAACTGGGATAATGAAAGATTAAGTGCTGCACAATTGAGATATGCCGCCACAGATGCATGGGTATGCTATAAGATATATACTACCTTGAAAGAGTCCTGCAAAGTAGACCCCTTTCAAAGATAAATTGTATCTATCTGATAACCGTTACCGAACCTACATAAGCATGTTCAGTACCCTCAAAATTCCTGAGTATGCAGTACCATGTATAGACTCCATTCTCAACGATTTTCCCGGAATTAAAATAGCGACCGTTCCACCTGTTTTCGTCAACA
>JACQWN010000329.1 GCA_016209245.1 Bacteroidia bacterium | reverse complement strand
TTTGAGAAAAATTTAATTTTGTAATTCTATGTACAGACAAGTTTTTATTCCAAACGACACAAGCCTTTTGCTTCAGATACCTGCATATTTTATCGGGAAAAAAGTTGAAGTAATTGCTTTTCCGATTGAAGAAGAAACAGTGAAGTGCCCCCCACCAAAAAAAACATACAGAGACAAAGAGATTGAAAAATTTTATCGGTCTATAAATATTGATACAAAAAATTATCAATTTGACAGGGAGGAGGCAAATGAACGACAGTCTGATAATTTCTTCCGCTTTGGAAAACAATTGTAAAATATTGTATTCCGAAGACATGCAGCACAACCAACTTATCGAAAATAAACTTACCATCATCAATCCCTTTGTATAAATTTTCATTCTCAAAACTCAAATCCTTTTACTTTGTTTTCTTAACGCTGTCAGTCCCGCACATGCAGTCTCTATTTCTCTATTTCTCTATACCTTCCTATAATTACGGACATGCTACCGCTGTACTTATCAAAGACCCGCAGTTAGCTACTGCCACTGCTTGCTGTTTCAGGTTTTTATTTTTCGTTTTTTTATTTATCTTAAACACCACATGCAATGGATAAAATTCATAGTAATCATCTTCATCAAACCAGGCGCATTTAAAGTGATACAAGCGTAAACTTGTTAAACGCGATAAAGCCAAGGCATAAATGGTGAGTTGGTCTATGGGCTTTTCCTTTTTTGCTGACGGCTTGTAATCCAGGATATGTATCATCCCGTTGCGAATCTGAACAATGTCTATATGACCGGTGATGATTTCTTCATCTTCTAATGTAATAGGCACATGAAAATTCAATGAATTTTTGTAGTGTAACAAATCATCTTTGTCAAGCAACACTGGGACTTCCGTTGCTATGGTTACCGAATCATTCATCAGCATAAATTCCTGCAAAATCTCATGACGTAACTTGTTATTAGCGACTGCTAATTGCGACTCAACAAAAAGATTCCGCTTATCATAATTCTTTTCAACATATTCCCGCATCCGCCCGAAAGAGAGGTATTTATCAAAATCGTTAAGCCAGTTGGCTATATTTTGCTTGCTTACTGCAATTCCGTATTTTTCACTTACTTTTGATGCGCTGTCTTCAAGGGTGTTCAGGCGATTGTATAAAGTGACAGCATCAAGCATCAGATGCAAAGGATAAGTTTTATTTTTGGTAATGCCCGGTGTGAACTTTTTATTGCAATCATTGCAAAAGTATAACTGAACATCTTCGTGCTTTTTTTCCCTTATCCCTTTTTTAATAATGTTTTTACCACTGCAATAAGGGCAGGTGTCAATTTCTTTTTCTTCGCTAATATCTTGTTTGTCTAATAACATTCTGGTTGCCGGATACTGTTTTTTTTTACTTCTACATTCAGAATTTTACATTGGATATTGTTTTTTTTATTGCCTGTTGCTGACTGTCCACTGCCTGCTGCTTTTGAGTGGTTTTATTAAACACTCTGTCCCATGCTCTTTTCAGGTTAAATATTTTTACACGCTGTGTCTGATATTTTTTTAAGATTTTATTCAATGTTTCTTTTACCTCCTGACTATCAACGGAAGCAACTAAAAAGTCAACTTTAGTGATGATGTCGCTTATGATTTGCATCGCTTTTTCTAACTTTTGCAAGGACCCGTTCAAATCGTTGAACTTATCGCCATAAGATTCGGCTATTAAGCGTGGGATATTTTTGGCCAATTCATACATTATTTCTATTTCCGATGTTAACTTTTTCCTGTTCTTTATTGTTTCCGGCAACTCAAACTGAAATATCTCAACGCATAATTGTGTTGTCTGCTTATATACTTCCAAGTCCCTGAATGACTTTATAGATGACTTTACGCGAAATTTTTTATATTCGGGTCTCCATGAGGACTTTTGTCCTCCCTCTTTTTGCTGCTGTTCATATTTTTTAAAGAAACCCATTAAAGCATTTATGATTTACGATTTATAATTTACAATTTACGAAAAGTCCCGGATTTTTGACAAAAAGAAGTGTTATTTTAAAGTTCATTCAAAAAATCAATTGTTTCGTTCTGAAATCCTTGCTGCGCAAGGGTTTTATCAATATATTTTCATAATCCACTTGTTTCCCAAGCACTTGCACAAAATAAGTCCCGCATTTTTTCGTTTTTAAGTCCCGTATTTTTGACAAAACAAGTATTTTTGTGAAAAAATTGGGACTTATATTTTGTTTTTATTATGGACATGCAACAGGGGTTGTACTTATTGTTCCTGCGTTATTTACCGTTATTCTATAGCAGTTAGCTCCATCTGTTGCACGAAGTATTAGTCCATTGCCTTGAGTTTGTATATAAGCATCCCCGCTTGTTACCTGCAATTTTGAATTGGGGCTTGTCGTTCCGATGCCGACGTTACCGCCGACTATTGTCATTTCCGGCGTAGCCTGACTCCAATTTCCTATATGTATCCCAACTCCACTCGCCAAAGCAAAATAATCAGCAATTTCATTAGTCCAAAATGTAGGTGAACCACTACCAGTTTTTGTGTATCCAAGTTGTCCTCGTACCGTAGCTCCTGCTACTCCACCATCAAACTGAATAAAATGCCCTTGTGTATTTGCTGCCTGAACACCAGAGAATGTTGCAATTTTCGTAGTTCCAGATACTTGTTGAACATCCAACTTTGCTCCCGGCCCCGTCGTCCCAATGCCGACGTTGCCGTTCCATTTTACAACAAACCTGCTGGTTGTACTATCGTTAATATATAATGCTGCGTTTGCATCGCTCGTTACGCTGTTTATAGTACTAATTCCCAGACCACCTGGGCTATAAGTATAACTGCCAGAATGGTAATTTCGTAATGTGAGCATATCATATCCATCAGCATCTTTGTATATATCTAAACTGCTAACTGGGCTTGTCGTCCCGATGCCGACATTGCCTGAATTATAAAATATGTTTGTACTATTTTTTTTCCAAATAACAGTATCTTGTTCTGAAGTTAAATAACCGCTGTCATTATTTAATTCACTTACATTAGTGGGTATGGTTGGTTGGTTGACGAGGTCGTTATAATTACCGCTAAACCCTGCAGGCAGTTTCACAAAACCTCCATTGCTCAAATAAATTGTATCGTTACTAATGCTCAATGCCTGCAGTTCGTTGGTAACAGAGCCGTCCACTTCTGTGAAACCGGTAATGTAACCTGCATCGTTTGTTAACTGGCTTACATTTGCGGGAATGGTTGGGGTGTTGGTTAAATTGTTGTAATCACCGTTGAAATCATTTGCCACATTGGTATCCCAACCGGTAAAGTCGGGTTTATTCGTGAGGTCATTATAATTTCCGCTGAATCCCGCAGGGAGTTTTACAAAGCCGCCATTACTCAGGTAAACAGTATCATTGCTTATGCTTAATGCCTGCAGTTCGTTGGTAACGGAGCCGTCCACTTCTGTGAAACCTGTAATGTAACCTGCATCGTTTGTAAGCTGGCTTACATTGGCGGGTATGGACGGAGTGTTGGTTAAATCGGTGTAACTGCCGGAGGTGGCGACTGTCGCAAGATTGGGTTTGTTGGTTAAGTCATTGTAATTGCCGCTGAATCCGGCTGGCAGTTTTACAAAACCGCCATTGCTCAAATATATGGTATCGTTGCTGATGCTCAAGGCCTGCAGTTCGTTGGTAACAGAGCCGTCAACTTCGGTTATCAGATAACCGGTGTCGTTATTTAGTTCGCTCACGTTTGCAGGAATCGCAGGCTGGCTGTTAAGGTCGTTATAGCTGCCGCTTGTTGCGACCGTTGCCAGCGATGGTGCGCCTGTCAGGCTGCTGTATTGGCCGTCAAAGCCCGCAGGTAATTTCACAAAGCCGCCATTGCTCAGATAAATGGTATCGTTGGAGATACTCAGAACCTGCAGTTCGTTTGTAACGCTGCCGTCAACCTCAGAAGTCAGGTAGTTTTGCAAATCGCTTACCTGGCTTTCGGTAATGCTGATACCTGTGGTTTTGTCCCATGCGGTAAATACAGGGTCAGTTTCGGTAATTGTTCCTGTAACATTTTCCGCAGTTTTCGCATGTAAGGCATAAGGAACGGAAAGAAGTTGGGAGGTTCCCATAAACTCATAGTTTGTGCCTCCGGTTCCGTCCATTTCAACTTTCAGAAAATAAATATCGGAGCCCCAGTCAATGGCAGAAAAATTGCCTGAAATAATAGCACCATTGCCTACAACAAGGTCAAACACGCCGTAGTCGTTTGAAGTTGCCGCATGCGTTTCACTGTAAACTGTGGTTCCGCTTGCGCTGCCCTGCAAAATGCTCATGCGTAAGCTGATGTT
>JACQWN010000328.1 GCA_016209245.1 Bacteroidia bacterium | reverse complement strand
TATATATTCTACTTGTGGTATATACCCTTTTTTTAATATCATCGGCTCAATTCTTGCCTTTATTAATAAAAAACCACTATGTGTATAAGTTTCTGTTACAACGGAATTTTCTGGAATAATAACAGGAAAGTTATTTGGGGCAAACGTAGAATCAACACTATAATTATCACCATTTAACTTAAAACTATTAACTGCCCCTGTAAGGTACAAATTAAATCCTTGTGGTACTATAATAGTATCATTAAAAACAATACTATCCGGCATATATCCGTCAGGAAAAGCATAGTTATTGACTAACGGTAAAAAAACGGAATTGCCGTTTTCGATAGACAAAGTATCGTTATTATAAGATAAATGCTGAATCTCATTTGTTGTATCGCCATCCACTTCAGGTGGCAGGATAATACTATTTGTCTTAGAGATAAAAATTGTATCGTTATTAATTGAGAGTTGTTGTATTTCATTCGTGCTATCCTTGTCAAAATCGTGCGGTAAAACCGTAAAATTTCCGTTGCTCAGGTAAATGGTATCGTTTGAATAGGAAAGATACTGCAGCTCATTCGTTGGATCCGCATCCAGGTCCACGATGCCGGAAAAAACTACGGAATTTCCGTTGCTAATGCTTAATTCATTGCCTTCGATTGCGAGCGTTTGTTCGTCGGTATTGTCTAAGGTAAGGCTTCAGGTCTATGAACCCACCATTGGTCAGGTACAGTGTGTCGTTCGATAAACTAAGAATCTGTATTTCGTTTGCAGAACTGCCGTCAATGGTAACAGAATTACCGCCTGCGATTGAAAGTGTATCGCTGGAAACGGTAAGTTCCTGATTATCGCTATCCTCCACGTTCCCTCCGCCCTTTGAAAGCGAAATCACATTGCCGGTTTTGCTGAGCGTTTGTATTTCGTTGAGCGTATCGGCGTCATTATCCGGCGGCAGCACAATAGCATTGCCGTTTGTAATTGCAATTTCATTACCGTTCAGGGTCAGTTGCTGGGCGTCGGTGTTATCAAGATAGGGCGAGAGGTCTATTTGCGTGGGCTGCCCGTTTTTGGTGATAGGCGGGGGGTTGCCGTTGAGTGATAAATCCTGTATCTCGTTGGCGCTGTCCTTGTCGTAATCGTCTGCTGCGTTGCCTGCTTTTTCGGCATAAAGCGCGTACGGCACGCTCAAGAGTTGTGATGTGCCTATAAATTCATACTGTTGATTGCCGGTAATGTCCAGTTCGGTTTTTACGAAATGGCTTGTGCTGCCCCAGGCAATGTCTGCGAAAACGCCTGTTACCACTTCGCCCTCGCCAATATTGAGGTTGGCAATGCCGTATTCGTTGGTGGCAATGTCGTGGGTTTCGACATATACTATGTCACCGAGCGGGCTATCCTGCAGAATGCTGATGCGCAGTGATACCAATTGGTTATACAGCACTTTGCCCTCCGAATTGCGGATAACCGCCTGGTATTTGAAGGCTTGAGGGGATTGGGCGACACTTCCTACGTAAATTGTAAAAAATGCAAAAACAAATAACATAGTTCTATTCATAGATTTATCATTTAGATTTAACATTTTAATAATATTTATAGTCATCAGATTTTTTTATCAATTTATCAGGGTTTATTTTCCAATACCCCTTTTTTCGTGAGCCTAATCTTTCAAGAATATTTTCTTTTTTAAGAACAGCTATATTATTTTCAATCGTTCTGCTTGTGACATTCAGCAATTTTGCAACGAAAGAAGCAGAAGCATGAGGATTGTCTGCAATTATTATCAATGTTGAATATGCTACCTCTCCAAGTTTATTCCGAATTTGTACCGAATTTATTCCGAATTTATTCCGAAATTTATTCCGAAGGGTATCCAAATTATCTAGTATTATAGTTTCTATCTCTGAAGTATATAATGCATCCTGTACAGTAACTGAAAAAACCGTTATTTTATCAAAATCAAAGATTGCTTTCGGATTGCCATTTTCCGTTAATTCTTCCTGAACGCGGCAAATACCCCTGTTAAACCTGTTTACATATCCGAGAACCTTCATTGCCTCAGCGATAGTCGGATTTCTGTAATCATTTTCATTAGGAAAATTTTCAGGTCTCGCTTTTCCATAAAGACCGCCTGCATTGCTAATTTCAATTCTGTCATCGAACTGATAAAATTTTACAGGTGCATTCGATTCATAATCGCGGTGCATGATGGCATTCATCATTAACTCACGTATTGCCCAGTTTGGATAATTTTTGACGATTTTTTCCCGCATTGTAGAAACTGGCATCGGTCTCTGAATAATAATTACATCATCAATAAAAGATTCGATTTTTGGAATAAGTGACAACAAGTTAGCGGTAAATTTCTTTTCGTTCATAATTTCCCCGGCAAGAGTTTTTCCTTTAAAACGCACATATTGAACATAAGCACCGGGAACATAATATTCCGGATTTTTTCCGACCAGCAGGATTCCTGCATTAGTAGGACAATCGAACCTTGTATTATAAAAACGTAGTGAGGCGAGTTGCTCCTTAATCCCTCATCTGTCATTTTCCAATGAATCAGAATGGACGGCAATCTTAAGATATTGGTTCGTGAACAAATCTTTATGGATATCATTCAATGTAGCATTCACACAAGGTTTGATATCAAACATACTGAAATTGGCAGACCTACGTTCGGTAAGAATCATTTCCTCCATTTCACTTGCGACGGCTTTTCTCGGCCCTACCCTAATCCATGTTTTTCCATTGAATCGTACAGGAGGAAAAGGAGAAGGTGTAGTTTCAATTACAACCACATCGCCCTCTTCAAAATGAAATATATTTACTGACATGATGGGTTGAGGAAGAATATTACCATCCGATCTTAAACTGCCAAGTGATTGTAAATATTTATCATCAGCCATAAAACCGGACAAACTACCGTTGTCATGGACACCGATAAACAAAAATCCCCTTTTTCCATGATTAGGCAGGTCATTAGAAAAAGCGCAGACCACTTGCCCGAATTTATCATAATTTTTATGGGAAATAGTACGTTCAATCAACTCAGATTCAAAATTAGCGAGCATTTTTTTTACTCTGTTTTTTGTGAGCGTAATATCCTTCATATTTGAATTTTAAAAGCTAATAATCAATATATTTCAGGGCTAACAACAATTGCTTCTCTTTTTTTTTCGACGGTTTTTTATTCCATCTGTTACATATACCGCTCCCCACATTTTGCACAAATAATCTCCGCATCATCAATTATTATTTTAATGTAAACCCTGAATGAGTCATTACCGCATTTTTCGCAGATAATCCTATGTTCTGCTGTATGATATTGCAATTTTTTCAAATCAGGATTTTGTCTAATATCTCCTTTTTTCATAGTGTTTATTTTTCAATATTAATAAATTTGGGCAGTTAGCAACTGCCCAATTTACGGGACATCATCTCTTCACGATTTTGTACGTCTTTGAATATCCGGAATTCAGACAGGAAATTTTTATGAAATACTGCCCCGGTGCATATCCTAGCATATCAATGCTTTGAATATCATTTTGTTTTAATCCTGCTGTAACCAGGGTTTTTCCGTCCGCATCGCACATTTCCATTGTAAAGAATTCAGCGCCGTCATACCTGATGATCAGACTTATATAATCCTTTGCAGGATTGGGATAGAGCAGCACTTCGATACACGGCATTTTCACTTCGGTTATTGCAGTTATTTCCCAATCGCCCTGCTGGAAACCCTGTGTAAGCGTCAGTGAATCGTTTGAAATAGTTTCAATAACCGGCTCACCAATCGTAAGGCATATCGAAGCATATTGGTTGGTATAGTACCCGCCACCTGATGATATTACTTCAGGGGTAATGCTTTGTGCCAGGCTAATGACTGTGGTTAGAAATATAAATATTAATGTTAATATTAAGCTCTTCATATTTTAATTTATTAAATTGTTATTATTTCGTGACAAAATTAGCAATTTATTCGAGGATATTTCGACTGATTAATTTATAAATTTAATTTTTGTAACTACTCAGCCACTATGTTAGCCGTAATAGCCACTGATTTCACAGATTTTAAACTACCCAAGGTAGTTTTTTTGTGAAAATTTATAAAAATTAATTAATTTTAATCTGTGTAATCTGTGGCAAGTCTTTGTTTTTTTAACATTTTAAACCGGCTGAATAGTTACTAATTTTTTTTTGTCTATTGTTGGAAATCTTTAAATTTTTTACTTTTACCGTTATATTTTATCCCATTTATAGTATAACAAACTAAAAAATATTTTATGAACACAACAGATAAATCAAAAACCAAGATTATAGCGACAATAGGGCCCGCATCAGCGCCAAAAGAAGTGCTAAGGGAAATGATACTGTCGGGAGTTAATGTATGTCGCCTGAATTTTTCACATGGCAAACATGAAGACCATGCAAAGGCGATTCAGACCATCAAAGAATTACGGGCGGAGCTTGGAATAAGTATCGCTATTCTAGCCGACCTGCAAGGCCCAAAGCTCAGAATAGGCGATGTGGAAAATAATGCTGTGGAGCTGCCCGATGGAAACGAAATATTAATTTCCAGCAATGAGTGCTTAGGTACAAGCAGTAAAGTTTATCTTAGTTACCATGAATTTCCAAGGGATGTAAAAATCGGAGATTTTTTACTGATTGATGACGGTAAAATGAAGCTTGAAGTAATTGATACAAATCATACAGATACGGTAAAGGCAAAAGTTATTCATGGAGGAATACTATCTTCTCATAAAGGCGTCAATTTACCCGACACAAAGATATCGCTTCCAAGCTTGACAAAACAAGATATTGAAAATGCCAATTTTGTTCTCGATTATGATATTGATTGGATTGCATTGTCTTTCGTACGAACAGTTACCGACATTGTCGAAATTAAAGAGCTTATCAGACATAAGAAAAAGAATGCGACTCTAAGCCGGTAATTGTTGCGACACAAATGATGGAAAGTATGATTACTAATTTCCGTCCTACTCGGGCCGAGGCAAACGATGTAGGAACGGCAGTGCTTGATGGTGCAGATACTTTGATGCTGAGCGGCGAGACATCAACAGGAAAATATCCTGTCGAGGTCATAAAAAGCATGCATAAAATTATTCAATATACCGAGGAGCATGGTTATAATTTTTACCGCGAGCATCCGCCATTAGAGATTAACAGGGCTTTCATGGTTGATTCAATTTGCTACAGCGCCTGTAAGATGGCGCAACAATCAAATGCACGGGCAATTGTTGTTTTCACTACATCTGGTAATACCGCTTTTAAAATTGCAGGTTACAGACCCAAAGCCGATATATATATATTTACTGCAAATAAAGAAATTATTAGCAGGATGTCGTTATTATGGGGTGTAAGGGCATTTTCCTTTAACCATTTTTCTGATATTGAAAAAGCAATAGAATATTCAAATAAAATTCTTCTCGTAGAGAAGCTGATTAAAACTGATGACCTGATTATCCATGTTGCCAGCATGCCATTTGTCGAACGTGGCAGGGCTAATATGCTTAAATTAAGCTATGTTTCTTAGTCAATCTATTACTGGTTAATTCTGATTCCAAATACTGTCACATCATCAGTTTGTTTATTATCTCCAATCCAGTTACTGAAGGTATCTTCAATAATTTTTGTCTGCTCATCTACCGGAAGATGATGAATTTCCGAGAGCATTTTTTCAAACCGGAAGTTCATAAATTTATCATTATTGGGGCCGCCAAATTGACCGATATATCCGTCAGAATATAAATATATTGATGTACCGGGTTCAATTTTAATAAAATGATCTTTGTATTTGTGTTCTTTCCTGAACTTCATCATACCACCAATAGAAAACTGTTCTCCTTCAATGAAATTCATTGTATTATTAAAAATATATACTTTTTGGCGGGCTCCGGCAACAATAAGCTCCCTATTGTATCTGTCAAACCGGCAGATTGAAATATCCATACCCTCATTCTGATGCCAATCAGCGTCGTTTTGTTTTAATGTTGAAATTGTTTTTTCGTTCAGCTTATCGAGGATTTCTGCAGGCGAAATCGCTGTTTCGCTTAACATGATTTCAGTGAGTAAAGTATAACCTATCATGCTCATAAATGCGCCCGGTATGCCGTGGCCTGTACAGTCCACTACGGCGAAGTAAATGAACTCCTGTTTTTCGTAAATCCAGTAAAAATCACCGCTTACGATATCGCGGGGACGGAAAAAAATGAATGAATCGGGCAGCAGGATTTCTGTATTCTTTTTGGTTGGCAGAATGGTATCCTGTATTAATTTCGCATAGTTAATGCTGTCAACTATCTGAATGTTTTTTATGTTAAGCTCTTCGTTTTTCACAGTGAACTGTTTGTTCATTAAATCCAGCTCAGAATTGAACTGGATAATATGTTCGGCTTGTACCCGTATTTCTTCGCTTTGCTGACGTATTTCCTCGCTCTTTTCTAAAATTTCGGCATTCTGTAGCTTCAGTATTCTGTTTGCTTTTCGCTTGTTCCAGTATGCGATAATCAATACTCCTGCTAAAAGCACAATCAACCACACTATTCCAAACAGGTAGTTTCTTACCGCCTTTTGTCTTCTTAATTCTGTCTTCCTTAATTCCCTGTCTTTATTTAATAATTCAATTTCTTTCTCTTTTTTCTCGGTTTGGTATTTGTCTTCTATCTCGGCGATGGTTTTGTTTTTATCTTTGTTGAACATGCTGTCTTTGTTTGTAATAAAAATATCAGAATATTCCATGGCTTTTTTAAATTTACCAAGTTTTTTGTATGCGTTCATAAGCGTTTTTACGGCAAGATTTTCCTGAGGCATTGTCTTTATTTCACGTGCTATTATTAGTGATTTTTTACCGTAAAGTAATGCGGAGTCAAGGTGTGCTACCCGTTCACCAGCCGCCAGATTGGCTGATGAATCTGCCAGCGCTATATGAAGGTTAGCTATATTACTATATACCATAACTATTCCATATTTTTCTCCGATTTCATCATACATTTTCAGCGCCTGTTGATAATAATTTTCAGCGATTTGATAATTTTGCAAAAGAATATGAGCTTCCCCAATATTGCTGAAACAATTGGCTATCAATACTTTTGAGCGAAGGTTTTTAAAAATTTTCAGTGCTTTGTTGTAATGCTCAATTGCATTATTTGCATCACCTTCATCTAAGCAAATATTTCCCATACATTTGTAACATTCGCCTATCCGCTGAATATTGCCGTATTCTTCACTTATTTTTAGGGCTTTCTCATAATATTCAAGGGCTTGCAGATAATTACGCTGTTCGTGATGTATTCGCCCGATATTAATATATAAGCCCGTCATGCCCGGTTTATCCTTCATCTGTTCCATGATTTTCAGGGCTTTTTGATTGTAAACAATAGCTTGCGAATAATTACCCTGATAATAATAACTATCTCCGAGACTATTGTAACAATCAGCTATTATATTCTTGTCATTAAGATCTTTTGCAATTTTTATGGCTTTAAAAAAATATTCGATAGATTTATCGTAATTACCTTGGTTTTTGTATTGTCCGGCAATAGCAAAGAATAGACGGAAGCAAGTGGTATTATGTTTCGCATTCTTCAGTACATTCATCAAACTATCAATTATCCTTGTATTTTGAGCGGATATGCTGGCATTAATCAGAAACAGGTAGCAGAGAAGAATAAGTAAAAACTTTTTTTGCTTTAGGGCTGGGGTCATGATAATTGGGCTCATAATAAATATGGGGTTATTAATAATTTTCACGCAAAGCCACAGAGTTGCAAAGGTAAAATATTTTATATATCTTACATAAATGTTTAATTTAAAACCTGTTCAAACGCTCCAGGAAAGCTTCTTTCTGACGTTTTGAAACAACCACTCTGTCATGGTTGCTCATTACAATAATCCCGCCTTCTCCTTTATGATAATATTGTATATGCTCCATATTCACTAAATGGGAGTGATGCACCCTGAGAAAATTGTAATCGGAGAGTAAATCTTCAAATTCCTTCAGATTTTTTGTAGAAAGAATTTTTTCCCCGTTTACCAGAAAACACCATGTGTATTTTCCGTCTGCCTCAAACCTGATGAAGTCTTTTATAGCAATAAGCTCGAAACCCTCTCTGGTTTGAATCGCCATTTTATTTGATATTGAAATATTTTTATTATTAATCAAAAAATTTCTCAACCGGATTTTGGCGTCTGCATTTTCTTTCGCCTTCCCGGCTTTGTTCACAGCTTTTATAAGCTCTTCAATATTTATCGGCTTAAGAAGTTAATCCATTGCTGAAAACTTTAAGGAATTGTCATTATTATTTTTGTGCCTTCCGGTTGTTTTGCATTATTTACTTTATCAATTATTTCTATATTTATTTCTATGTTTTCTATATAATTTAATGCCTGTATTCTCTCGCTTACCAGCTCCATCCCTCGTGATATATGCTTATTTTTTACTACCATATTTTGCTGTGCTTCTTTACGCCCGATTCCATTGTCATCAATCACTATTGTTAGAGTTTCCTGTTGCCGGATAATTTCTAATATCAAGGCGCCTTTATATGGCAGGTTGAACAAGCCATGATTTATTGAATTTTCTATAAATGGTTGGATAAGCATGGAGGGTATTTCAATAGAATATGTGTCAATTCCGGGAGTTATTTTTTCAATAAATAAATGCCGGGGTTTTGAATTGTAGTTTATTTTTCACTGGTCAACCACTACAACTCCTTTTATTGTCGGGAACCATAAGCAGCCATCGGATGCTTTCATGGCTGAGGGTTGAAACCCTCCATTGAATTCTGTATTTTTAATCCCATCCCCCTTGCCAAAAAATAAAGTTGTGAATGAAGATTTTTTACCTTCAGCAACATCATTTAATTCAAACCTCTTTATTGCATAAATTCCTTTATTAGAAGTCATCCATAGGTAACAGGAATCGTCTTCAATAATGCAATGAACATTGTTGTCGGGAAAACCGGAAGTAGAAGTATAAGCAAAAATCATCCCGTCTTTTATTCGATTTAGACCGCCTCCCATAAGTTCCTGCCCAAAGAATTTTATTTTTATCTTCAACAAGGGACCAAACACAAGAGTTTTGCTTCAAAAAATCATATTTAATAATCTTTCCGTTTTTGATTTGATTAAGTCCACCGCAGTTATTACCGATCCAAACAGATTTGTCAAACGATTCAAGTATTGGCCCTGTGATATCTGAAATCAATCCGTCTTCTTTTGAAAGTGTAATAAAAGACTTTTTTTGAGCTTATTCAAACCTCCCCCGTTGGTGCCAATCCATAAATTACCATCATGGTCAATGCACATTGAATAAATATCATCTGATGAGAGTCCATTATTTGTTGAGTAATGAGAAACGGAACTATCGGGATGAAAAATATACAAACCGTTAAGTGTTATAAAAAACATATTTCCTTTTTTATCCGAATCAATATACCGAATGGAGCTTTTCGGGATTTCTTCAGGTATTTTTAACGGGATTATTTCATGTTCTCTTATAATAAATATTCCGGAAACGGTTTTCACCATGACGGTTTCATTTACTTTTTTTAAAATTTCATTATAGACATCTTTTCCAAAAGCATCCACGACAGATAAATTTCCATTGACACATCTGTATAATCCGTTTTTTGTTCTTACAAGCAGAACTTCTGCATTAAGAAATTGCATTGCTAGTGTCTTGACAATTTAAAAATGAAACATTGAAAACAATTTTTTAATCCAGACCTCACAGGTTTCTAAAACCTGTGAGGTCTTAAAATTAAATTGTCGCAACACTAGAACCTGTTCTGTACATGGTATCTTATATTGTTGAAAAAAATCTTGTTGTCGCTTGTAAAATTTATTTCCTGCCACCAGAAAAAGAGAACCATCGGGATATGCACAAAATGCGGAAATTTTTATTGCCGAATCTTCGGGAATCCCTGCGAGTTCAACATTTTCGTGTTCATATTTCAGCAAAACTCTATCCTCTGTAATAATCCATAATTGGCCGTATCTGTCTTCAAACAAATGTGAAATTCTGTTTGAAATGCTGTTGTTATAATCGGAGGGTTTAAAAACACGGAATTCGTTTCCGCCAAATCTCGCAAGTCCGTCAAATGTGGCTATCCACAGAAATCCGTTTACTATTTTTTTTAATTTATTTTTCATCTTTTTCAAAAGCCATATTGTTTTCGGACAGTGCGGTACTGGAACAAGCCAAGGTTCTCTAACCATTACAGCAAGTTGGCAAACCACCGGCAATGGTATCAGATACATTACGATTGGCGCTGCAGGCAATCAAACCTTTTATGCTGACTTTGAATTAATAACATATTCGGGTTCTTATCCGGTAACTGCACAGGTACAAATTCATGAAGGGTCAAATCTTATTAATATCCGTTATTATACAACCGGACCCAATGCCTGTGGACAATCCGTTACTATAGGATTCCAGTTGAGCGGTAGTTCCGCTCTTCCAGTTTCCTGTAATGCCAAGGTTTTGGATGATAATGCCAATCCGCAAGCCATATCATTTTGTCCAACGAAATGAATATTTTTTTTAGTAATAATTGTGAATTACAGAATAAATGAAAATATAAATAAGAGGCGAAAAAGGTCAGGAGCGATAAGGTCTGAATAAAAAAATATATCTTTGCCTGTATTAACCTAACCAGTTTAATAAATTTGGTTCTATATGAAACCGAGTGTGTAAAATATATCAACCCCAACCCCTTAATAAGGGGCTATAACAGGGAGGTGTGTTATAATACTATAGAGTTAATCTTTAACGAAAAGCAGTTATTGCCCCTTTTTTAAGGGGTTGGGGTTATAAAAAAAATACTATTTTTAAGGGGTTGGAGCATTGCATTGAGCATGTCGAAATGTTATAAAAAATATTTTGCCAGTAGAGTAGAAAGGAAGTAAAATTAATAAATTAATTTTACTTCCTTTCTACTCTACTGGCTTTCATAGACTTTACGGACAGACACTAAATAATTATAATTGTCAATTAAAAAATTTGATTATGAAAAAAATATTTCTTCTGTTGAGTATTTTTACATACCCTGTTCTGACTTATAGCCAGTATGGCGATACAGTCACAGTGCAAACTTTCACATTCGGCTCGCCCCAGGATGCATGGTTTGTTTTTCCTCCCGATACGGTAAAT
>JACQWN010000138.1 GCA_016209245.1 Bacteroidia bacterium | reverse complement strand
TTTTTCAAATGTCACCCATTGAGCGACGTTAAACCCGCTGTTCATGTCGGCTAAAGTAATAGGAAGAATTCCCGTAATGTAAACTCTGTCAACCGACTTTTTCATACCATCTTTGATAGTTTCAAAAAAAGTACGGAAAAAACCGCCTTTTCTGAGGATGTTTAGGTATTCGTTTTCTTCGGTAGGCGCATACTGATATAAAATTGCCAATGCATTTGTAAGATTATCATATTCGTCAATAGAAATATACATTTTCCCTTTTATTTTATCTATGGCATCAATAATCTGGCTTAAACCGCCTGAAGCGTCATTTTTGAAATTTTCCCAAAATGAACGTACATATTCAGAATCAAGATTAAGTATATTATTATAATAATTAAGGAAACTTTGTAAAGTTCCTGAAATTCTCCGGTCAAACGATTCCTTTATTTCTTTTGTGTTTTCCGAAGCAAAAACGCTCATCCCTGAAAAATCAAGCGACAGGAAAAAGTAACTATTATGTCTTGGCGTAGGATTTTTACCGATGTACAGATTACCAAATAGTTCCTGAAACCTGTCTTTGGCTTTTATATCATAGTACCATTTCAATGTTTCGGTAAATAACGATTTGCCGAATCTTCGCGGGCGGAGGAAGACAGGACAGGAAAACTTCTCCAATTTTTCAATGTACTGTGTTTTATCAACGTAGTAATAATTGTTGGTTATTAATTTGTCAAAATTACATACTGTATAAGGGACTTGACGTTTTTCCATAGCTGATGATTTTCTGCAAAAATAATTAATTTTGCGAAATTTTTAAACATAACCTAAACTGTTACAACGTTTTTATTAAGGTTGTGATTGCCAAAAAAGAAAATCATTTCCTTGTTGTTTTATTTTTCCTTTGCGAACAAATGTTTTATCCATTTTATTAATATGTACCATTATCACAATTATCTTAATAATTATTGCAAAGATACAACTTTTTGTACAATTTACGATTGAAAAAAACATGGCGAAGAAAAAAGTATTCAATTTTACGCTCCAAATAAAATACGGGCAAAAATGAAATATCACCAAAAAGAATTTGAATATTTGGATAAATTATTCCAACGATAATTTTATTTAAGGTTTGATATTTTGTACTTTTGTAAAAAAAATATTTATGGAAACTACATTTCGGTTAAAAACATCTGAATTGCCCGATTTTGTAACAGTAATGAAAACACTTTTAAAAAAAGAAAAAGTGATTGAAATTACTGTTCGGCCTGCTCGTGAAACTAATTTGGAAAAAGTTGAAACAAAAGAGGAGTATTGGGCAAGAATTAACCGTGCAATAGAAAATTTAGATAAAGGAGAAAATATTATTTCCTTTACCGAAGATGAATTTGATAGATTTTCTTCTGAATTAAGGGAAAAATATAAGAAATGACTAAGTTTATTTTTGATGACAATGCTCTTGAGCAATATAGTGTTACAAAGGTTGCTGGTCCAGACGAATAGACGATAAACACAGACTTATTTATAGAATTTCTTTTGAGGAAATTCATATTATCTCCTGTAAAGGTCATTATGATTAATTTTTTCATTTCTCCGTCTTCGCTCCCATCTCTGGAGAATTATCTACATTCTATTTTCCCTGCTTTTTTGAGAGGATACGAAAAATGCTTAAAATTGCAGAACAATCCTCTGGCATTTGACAATACAGCAGATAATAATAATGAATAGAAACAGAATTCTTCAAGTCACGGTAATTTCCGGCATTCTGCTCATCACCTTGTTGCTTTTTAAAAAAGTCTTCCTTTTCGACTTCCTTTACAACTGGGACGACCAGATGTACATAGTATTCAATAATGATATTCAGACGTTCTCAATTACCAGCCTTCAAAAAATATTTACAAGTTTCTATCTTGGAAATTACCACCCTCTGACCATGCTTACCTTTATGGCGGAATACAAATTATTCGGTCTGAATCCATTCTGGTATCATCTCGATAATCTGATTTTACACCTTATTAATTGTATTTTGGTATTTTACTTCATCCGGCAGATTGCAGGAAACTTAATATTACCTGTTATTGTTACTTTGCTTTTTGCCGTTCACCCTATGCATGTTGAATCGGTAGCATGGATAGCGGAGAGAAAGGATCTTCTTTATTCAGCATTTTTTATCGGTGCTTTAATTTTTTATTACAAATATATCACAAAACTACTCATTTTTCCGAAAATATGCGAAACAAATCGGAGAATAGGAGAATCGGAGAGCGGGGGAGCTGGTGAGTGGGAGAGCGGGGGAACGGGGGAACGGGGGAACGGGCGAATCCCCTTCTCCCCTTCTCCCTTTCGCCCTTTCGCCCCTTCGCCCATTCTCCTTGTATTTCGCGTCGCTACTGCTGTTTGTCCTGTCTCTTCTGTCCAAATCAATGGCCGTAACCCTGCCCTTATTGCTCTTTTTGCTTGATTACCGTGCGGAACGAAAGATTACATTCAAAGTAATTTTAGAAAAAATACCATTTCTATTACTTTCGGTTGTTTTCGGAGTTATTGCGATATCCTCACAATCGGAAGGCGGCAGCCTTAATTCGTTAACCGGATTTGCTCTACCGGCTAGAATATTGTCAGTTTGCTATGCTGTCGCTTTTTATGTCGTCAAGCTGCTGCTGCCTGTACGGCTCTGTGCTATGCACTATTTCCCGGATAAGTTTACATTGATTCATTATCTTTCTCCTATAATAATCGCATTGGTAATATTTCTGATTTTTAAAGCAAAAAAGCATAAAAAAGATCTGATTTTCGGAGCACTTTTTTTCTTTTTTTCGATTTCCGTTGTGCTCCAGATATTTCCTTTTGGTAATGCAATTGCTGCCGAACGTTATACTTATATCCCGTATTTAGGATTGTTTTATATCATTGCAAAATACTTGTCATCACTGCTAACAGCGAATGAATTGGTTTTCGCAGGAAAAAAATCTGTTTTAAAACCGTTTTTGGTAATTATTTCAGTGTGTTACCTACTCTTTATTACATTAACCACATACTATCGTATAGATGTATGGGAAAACGGGTTAACATTGTTTACAGATGTAGTTGAAAAACATCCGGGACAGGCGCACGGCCGGCGTCTGCGGGGACTTGCATTTAGCCATTACAATCAATATGATATGGCTATCCGTGATTATAATAAAGCTATCGAACTTAATCCGCGATACAAAAATGCTTTTTTTGACAGGGGAATGGCCAGGTTAATCGCTCATGATTACGAAAATGCCTTAAATGATTTCACGCAGGTCTTGAAGTTTGATTCTTCTGCCGCCGACGCTTGCCGCGACCGTGGCACAGCTTACGCAGGTATGCAGATGTACGATGCCGCTATCAGTGATTATTCAAAAGCGATTGAACTTGGTCTGAAGGAACCGGAAATATATTTTAACAGGGGATTGGCAAGGTTTTTATCATCTGATAATGAAGGGGCATGTAAAGACTGGGCGATTGCAAATCAGAACGGTTACATGCAGGCAGAGAAGATGCTGAAACAATATTGTGAAAACCACGTCAGGTAACATGAATCATATAATCCATATTCCCCCTGAAACAAACTACTATGCCGCGCCAATCTTTATATTCGCCGGTTCTGTATTTCTGCATTTGAGTTTTGCCTTGGTCAAATTTAGCTTTTAGCTCTTTATCAGAAGCCGATTTGGGGACGCGTTTTATTTCAAACAAATCATTTATCTTATAAGGGGCTGCAGACAGCCGTCGGCCATAGCCTTTGGCGTCGGACGATTTCGGTAATGAACGTACCATAACATCTGCCTGTCCGTTTGACAGATTATATTCCGGTAATACTTCAAACAAATTTTTTGGGGTATTGTTATAGACCAGATGAAAGAAAAGCCCGTGATAAAAACTTTCGTTTACATTAGCAAAAAAGTCGCCGGGAAATTGCTGAACTACCTCCTTAAAAAATCCTGTCATTAAATATTCTATATCGCCTTTTGTAATATATTCATATATCCATTTCCCGAAATCTTTCTTATCAATCTCAAAATTTTTTATTCTTTCAAAATAGCTTAATGCACGCTCATAAGTAATTACATTAGGTACTTTTAGTATCATATTATTTTCGCTATGCGTAAGTATTCCACTATAAAGCAAGCCCTCGATTATGTAATTGCCGTTTTTATAATCGATCATATCAAAGGATATATTAATATCAGATGAAAAAATGATTTGCTTGTCACTTGCAAGCGTTTCAATAACTTCATCGCGTTTTTTAAAATTATTTCCAAAAAGAAAAGCAATCTGATTATAATCAACACGGATATTGGAATCGGTCAAATTGTTAGGAATTTTGTTATTATTAATAATACTCTTCAGATAGAATAAGGTCATCATCGGGTTATAAACATATTCCGAACTATGAGAAAATCTGTACCCGTTATAATATTGCCTTATTGTTTGCTGCACTTCCTGTTTTGGAACTGTAATATTATTTTCTGTATAGATTTTATCAAGCAGACTGTTGAATTCGCTTTCAGTAATACCAAGCATATTGATCAGCTCCTCTTCAAAAGTGACCCATTCCGCAACGTTGAATCCACTGTTCATATCGGCAATGGTTATAGGCAGAATCCCGGTAATATAAACTTTGTCAACCGATGTTTTAAGTCCATCTTTAATTGCTTCAAAAAAAGCGCGAAAAAAACCGCCTTTTCTGAGAATGTTCAGGTATTCGTTTTCTTCGGTAGGCGCATACTGATACAAAATTGCCAATGCATTAGTCAGGTTATCGTATTCATCTATAGAAATATAAAGTTTACTGCTAGCTTTATGAACAAGCTCTATTACTTTTTCCAGTTTTTTTGAGGTATCCTTATTAAATTCTCTATCGAAGTGTTCAATAAAGGTATCGTCAATGTTAAGTAATTCTTTATAATAATGCAGAAAGCTCCATAAAGAAGTACCGATCTTTGTATCAAAAGAGTTTTGTATCTCTTTTGTATTTTCCGAAGCGAAAACGCTCATCCCCGAAAAGTCGAGCGATAGAAAAAAATAGCTGTTATGTCTTGGCGTAGGATTTTTGCCAATATATAAGTTACCGAAAAGTTTATCAAAGCGGTCTTTAGCTTTTACATCATAATACCATTTTAATGTTTCCGTAAACAGCGATTTGCCGAACCTTCGTGGGCGGAGGAAGACAGGACAGGAAAATTTCTCCAATTTTTCAATGTACTGTGTTTTATCAACATAGTAATAATTGTCGGTTATTAATTTGTCAAAATTACATATTGTATAAGGAACTTGACGTTTTTCCATAGCTGATGATTTTCTGCAAAAATAATCAATTTTGCAAATTATTGTTATAGACAAGGCTTTTTTGGGAGAATACAAAAAATGCTTAAATTTGTTTTTTTTTAAAGGACATTGTGGAAAAAATATTAATCACCGGTGCAGCGGGATTTATCGGCTCGAACCTTGCGGCAAGGCTGCTTGAGCTTGGTCATAATGTGATTGGAATAGATAATTTAAGCTATGGCTTTGAACGGAACATCGCCAATTTCAGGAATAATCCGAAATTTCAATTTGTTTTAGGCGATATAGCCAATCCTTTGCTTCTGAAAGATTATAAAGCGGATATTATTGTTCATCTTGCCTCTCAAAAAATTCCGCGCTATTCAAATGCCCTTAAAACATTGGACGAGAATTACACCATGCTTAAAAATGTTGTGAACAAGTGTATTATTGATAAATGTAAAATCGTTTATGCCTCTACTTCCGATGTATATGGCAAAAATCAGCAATTACCCTTCACCGAAGAGTCTGACCTTGTGCTTGGGCATCCCGCGATAAAACGATGGGCTTATGCATTATCGAAAATATATGGCGAACAATATATTATCGCCAACCATGAAGAATATAGACTTAACTATACGATAGGTCGTTTATTCGGCTCTTATGGGCCAAATCAAAATCTGACATGGTGGGGGGGCCCGCAATCGGTATTTATCACAGCGGCATTAAAAAAAGAACCTGTGGAAATACATGGTGATGGTTTACAATCAAGAACTTTTACTTATATCAGCGACACAATTAATGCACTTATGTGTTGTATCCTGAACGAGAAAGCGCAAAACGAAATATTCAATATAGGTTCAAATCCCGAAGAAGAAATTACCATTCTTGAATTAACGCATTTGATATGGAAGCTAATCAATGAAAATGGGGAACCAAAGATAAAATTCGTTCCTTATTCGTCATTTGGTAAATATGAAGATGTGCCGCGTCGTGTGCCTTGTATTGACAAAATCAGCAAATATTTCGAATACAAGCCGCAAGTCAAGCTTGATGAAGGTCTGAAACTGACCATTGAATGGCAGAAAAGAGTGTTGGGAAAAAGTTATTATACCTAAAACGGGATAAAATTTATACTGAGCCTGTCCGAGTATCGTACATTGACAGTTAAGGTGGGAAGGGCTTTGCGGGCGAAGCCCGCAAAGCCCTTCCCACCTCTATTAAAAAACGCTGTTGTCATTGGCAGTGAAGCGAGGAATCCCAATTTCAAAATGTACGGCATCACGTAGCTTAAAAAGTGACACTAAACCCGACCGTAAAAGGATAAAGCTCAGGATTGTTGTTCCCTTCAAAAAGAGGTGATATGTAGTAATTGGCGAAAAGATTCACTCCTTCGTATCCAAGCCGTGCAGTTAAGCCGTATCTGAACATATTCAAATGAAAATCGTCAGAGACTTTATCTGTCAGCTCAATTCCGTTTTCTACAAAAACTTGTTTTAAGTGTGAGCCGATTTTAATAGCGCCAATGCCACCGATGGCAAAATGAAGGTTGTTATCTTCCTCTACACCTAAAGGAATCTGAACTTCAAAAAGTAAAGGAACGGTAACATAAGTTGCAGCCAGCTTATTTTTAATATACTTTATAGTATCATTGACATAGCTTAATGTGTCATTCCCGGAAAGAAGAGTAATATTTTTTGAAAACCTGTAGTTATTAAATTCAAACCCGATTCCTGTAACAAATCCCATTTGTTCCTGATATATATTGAAGCTCTTTTCAAGAATATTTACGCCGACACCCCACGATTTACCCGTGTTTAGCTCCAGATATTCCGCCCCTTTTGGAAGAGCGAGCTCATAGCTGGAATTTACAAAATTATTCAGCCCGATATCCACTCCAAACCAATGTCCGCTGAAATGTTCTGTTTCACAGGTATCTTGGCTTTCTTCATCTATATTAAAATCATAAACGGTTGTATCTTCCTCTATTGCTGCAATTTCGTCGTTTTGGTCTATTATGATAATTTTTTTCTTTCCTACTTTAACCCTTGTAGTGTCGGGATTATCAGAAAATGCACTGACAGAAAATATCATAATTATTGATAATCCGGATAAGATAGCTAGTGTTTTCATATTGTTAATTATTAAGTTTAATTTGTAATTTTTGGTTACTATTTAGGGATAGACGTTATTATTCCATCGAAGTACGAAAAAAATACGAATTTACGAATTACGAAAGGGTTCGTAGT
>JACQWN010000137.1 GCA_016209245.1 Bacteroidia bacterium | reverse complement strand
GTCACCGATGCGAATAATTGCACAACCGTTTCAAATATTGAAATCAGCGAACCTGACACTGCGCTGAATGTGCTGTTGAGCAAAACAGATGTGCTATGCAAAAATGACAGTACAGGAATGGCTCAGACAATTATAAACGGCGGTACATCGCCTTATGATTATTTATGGAATACCGGAGTACAGACGCAAGGCATTGCGTCTCTACCCGCCGGTATATATTCCATCACCGTAACCGATGCGAATAATTGCACCGCATCGGAAAGCATAATTATCAACGAACCTTCCGACATATTATCGGCAACAATTTATACCAATGGTGTAGCTTGCTATGGAAGCACTAATGTAACTGCAAGTGTTAATGTTAATGGTGGCACTAGTCCATATTCTTACTATTGGTCAACGGGAGACTCAGGTTCATTAATTACAAATCTTGCACCAGGCAACTATTATGTAACAATCACCGACGCTAATCAATGTACAACTACAAAT
This sequence comes from Bacteroidia bacterium, assembly GCA_016209245.1. Lineage (GTDB taxonomy): Bacteria > Bacteroidota > Bacteroidia > Bacteroidales > BM523 > JACQWN01. The sequence continues at coordinate 4,956 of JACQWN010000137.1, read as the reverse complement.
ACAATAACTATTATTCAATCATCATTTCTTGAAACAGATTTTGAGATTACATTGCCACATTGTAACATTAGCAGAGATGGCAGAATTGAAGTCCATGTGCACGGCGGAATAGAACCATATTTCTATTTATGGAACACAACTCAGGCACAAACAGACTCAGTTGCCTCCGACTTGGATTTAGGAATATATATTGTATCTGTTACCGATGCTAATAGCTGCATTAAGATAGATACGATTGAGCTTACCGGTCAATTGGGTACCTGTTTATTTATCCCTAATGCCTTTACACCGAATAACGACGGCACAAATGATGATTGGAAAATACAAGGAATCGAATATTATCCCTTGGCTGAAATTGAAATCTATAGCCGTTGGGGTATAAAACTTTTTCATAGCACAGGAAGTTCGTATAATAATGATATATGGGATGGCACTTATAAAGGTAAGCCATTACCATTTGGTGCATATTTATATATTCTGAATTTAGGAGACGGTTCAGAAACAATTACCGGGACGGTGACTATAATAAGATAATTGTCTGAACCTGGCGCAACTGTCTGAACCGGGATTTGTTTGATTAATGGATTGCCAGGATTTGCACAGCATTGATTTTTTTCAATTGTAAGCAGGTAAATGCCGGTTTGAAGCCGGGAAATGTCAACCTGCTTCAATTCTTCCCGTGAAAATGAACCGCCAGATAACTCCTGTCCAACAAGGTTGTATATTGTATAATTGTAAATAACCCGCTTATCATTTTCTGATGTTATATAAATTGTAAACCGGCCTGCAGTCGGGTTCGGATAAACTTCTACTATTGTCTCTGCATATTTATACTCCCGAATAAACGGCCCATCATCTCCCAAGCTATCTGTCTTTATTAGGGCAGGTATCTGACCTGGTTCCTGATATTCAAAATAAGCATAGCCTGCGATAACAAAACCATTATCCAGAGTAGTTTCTATGTCGTACAAACTAAGACTGTATTCTTCGTTATCATATTGTGGTAAGTTAAACTGCCTTGACCACAAGGAATCACCATTTTCATTGAGCAGGATTATCGTACTTCGCCATTTTGGAATTTCGAAATCCGCTTCGGGCTGTAACATTTCTATCGTCAAACTTTCAAGGGCCAGTTGGTTTGTTATATTTATTCTTTCTTCTTCTGACCACAAGTAATCCTTTTGTGCTTCTGCCTGATTTATCAGCGTTGTCGCCTCTGTTAGTTTCTCCTGGCCTATATACAATGTTATAAGTCGTAGCCTTGTATAAAGGTTGGTATCGGCCTCAAGCAAGTATATGACGGTATCAATCAGCATGCCTGTGGTATCTTCCGACAGGACATAGCGAATGATCTCATTCTGTGTTTCCTGGTAATCCGATTCAAGCGATGCCAGTTCGTTAAAATCCTGTTCTACAAGGTTTGAACCGGTTTGTGCAGCGATTACATCCTGTAAATGAGGCTGTGGTAAAGCATAGTTTGTAAGTCTTGACTGTGACGATATAGGAAGTGGCGAATTCTTCAATAGCAGGTTTTTCCGTTTTATTACCAAACCAGTGATCTCTTTATCAAGAAAAGCATTGAGCGAAACTTCCGACATCCTGTCTAATGCATTCAAATCCTCGACGACTTTGTTCTTGTTGTTTTCGGTAATGTGTGTGCAAGACAACCTAATGAATATATATTTGTAGTAAGAAAATCTTTTGTTTTCGTTTCCATTCTTAATTTATCATAACCTATTACACTGTTTTCCGGAACTATATGAGTTTCATCTCTCAGGAAAAAGGAGCTGTTATTCGGTTGGTAATACACATACTTCTCCGGAACGCTTATGTTGTCGCTTATCCAAAAGTCTGATTCGGTAGCTGTGCCGCGGGTGTCGAAGAGGTTGAGGGCGAGGTCGGCAGGGAAGGTATATTGAATTAATACACTTTGATTTCCCTGCGTCTTTTTCATGTTGCTCTCTAAGCTGTACTCTGATTCTTTTTTCAGAGCCATAGCGTATTGTACGGAGTTTGCAAAGCGGTTGCAGCGGAGGTAAAGACCTACTTCGGCGTTTGACGAGCTGCGGTTTTTGCCGCTTTTCATGATGACTGTGGCTTCGGGGATTACATTTACGTTGTGGAACAGGTTGGGGTAAACCACATTATATAAGCTGCTGGAGTTATGCACCTGGAGTGCGGCTTTGCCTCCGTGGAAGGCGTTTCCCTTAATAGTGTAACTACTCAATGTAACGCATATTAAAATCAATGGTTCAAACATTTTATTGCCTTCGTCGAATAGACTACTTTCCCATCTTTCAATAACGAAAAAAAGTATAAACCAGATGAAAATTCCGATATATCAATATGTTGACTTTCCCCGGAAACAACTTTTCCAACAGCCACCTGCTTACCTATTAGATTACAGATGTAGTACATGTAATTTTGCTGTTCGATGTTATTATCCTGTATATAAATGTAAAACCTGCCAGTAGTAGGATTTGGATACACCTCCGCATTTACTTCCGGGACTTTGTATTCTTTGATAAATGTGCCATCATCGCCAAGACTATCAACTTTTACTAACCAAGGTTGCTGCAACGGGAAAAGTATATCGTGCTGTATGCAACCGGCCAATACAAAACCACCGTCAGGTGTTGCTTCTATATCGGTTAATGTACCATGATAATCCCAATTATTATAATCCCGATAATAGAGATTTCTTGTCCAGATAGTATCGCCGAATGAATTAAATTTTACTATTCTGCTATGCATTTTCCTGTTAACTTCGTCAAACTTATCGTATTTAATAACAGTTCCGTATAAACTGCCATCATTTATTTCAACGATGGAAAACAAAGTTCCGTACATAGAATCCATTGGTGGTGAATCATCGAAGAAAAAATCATACTCTTTATCCCATAACGTACCACCTTGATTATTAATCTTAAAAATTTTAGCTTTCCCCTTTTTCAGAAAAGTGGTGCTGTTAAAATAAGTTGTGTTCATACCGGTGAACACCACATTCCCATCCTGTGTAGTAATAAGCCCTTTAATTTCAAACTCGTCATAAGCACCACCATAGGTTTTGTGCCATTGCTCGTTGCCAAGACTGTCGGTCTTTACAAGGTACATGTCGCTATCGTAACTACCTGAAATATAAAAGGTCGTTTGACCGCCAAGCATATATCCCCCGTCTGAGGTTTGTACTATTTTTACGGCAGCAGCATTTACACCACTGCTATATGTCTTGTACCATTTCATGTTACCGTCGCTGTCAGTTTTTATTAGCAAGGCCTTATATTCACAATCCTGCATGGCGCTGTCGGTACAGATAATAATTTGACCGCATACAGCATAGCCGCTATCTGGTGTCTGCATTCCATGAAAACCAATTGAATAGGAACTGTCAAATTGATAACATTTTCTCCAAAGACTATCACCGTTTTCATTAAATTTCATCAAAAATGAATGAATATAAAAATAACCTTCCGGCGGGTAATGTGTTCCAGCTAAAGCTAAACCTCCGTCTATAGTTTTGAAAAGTGCATTTTCCCATCCCTCATACCATTCTTCCCACATTTTCCCATATTTTTTACTCCATAAAATATTTCCACTTAGATCTGTTTTTAATAACCGAAAACAACGATGATCCAAAGAGTCTGTACCGCTGCCAATGCACATCACATATCCATCGTCAACAACAACAACATTCTGGCAGATTTCATTACGATCTGATGTTATCAGCTTACTAAACCGTTCTTGTCCTAAAGACCAAAATGACGCTAATACTATATATACAAATAGCAAAAATCGCATACTACAAATATATTAATTTTTTTAAGAAAGGAAAAGAGGCTATTATCAATCCCCTTTCCCCCTTTCAGATTATGGCTTTATGACAGTATATTTCCCCGTATGGACTATTTGTTCATTACAGAAAATACGGTACATGTAAATTCCAGGTTCAAGGTTTTTGTTGCGAATTAATTTGTATCGCTCATCTGGATTAAGCTCGTACCTGGCACATTCAACGCCTGAAACATCAAATATTACAACATATCCGGTAGCTTCAATATCGTATTCAAGCCATAAACTTCCATCATTCGGGTTGGGATAAACATTAAATACCGGTTTGCCGTGTTCTTCAATTTTTAAATCATCTAGTGCAGTAATATTTTCCAATTCCAGCAACTTTGCAGTAGATTCTTGTACAGGAAGTAATACCACCGGCTCATATTCAATTAATCCAATGCTGTGAAGAAGCAGTTTTGCCTGTATACCGTTATATGTTGTATCTGCCTGTGCTATGGCAAAAAGGTATGCGGAATTGGCAAGTATTACGGAATCGCTGTTTGTTCCGGACTGCATGATATCAATGGTTAATCCTGCAAGCTGAAGCCTTTCTTCAATGTTTTTTCTTTCCTCGTCTGACCAGAGCTGGTTTTTCTGTACCTCAGCCAATGAAATGGCATTTTGAGCTTCACTTATCATAACTTGCCCTATATAGATGGGTATCAGTTGCATCCGAGCAAACAGGTTTGTGTCCTGTTCTAATATGCTTACCATAGCATCAAAATATATTTCAGCAGAATCGCTTTGCAGAGCATATTGTACAAGGTTATTCAGCGCTTCCTGGTATTCGGCGTTCAGCAGGGCAAGCTCGCCGCCCTCTTGTTCTACGGCACTTGTCCCTGTTTGTGCTGCCAGTACATCCTGAAGATGCGGTGCTGGAAGGTTATAAGAAGCTAATAATGGTTGGGAACTGCCAGGCAGTGGTGAATTTTTCATCAGCAGGTTTTTCCGTTTAATCACAAGTCCCGTTATGTCGGTTTCAAGGAAAGTGTTAATGCTTACTTCAGATAAACGGACATAACTGTTCAATTCATCAACAATTTCATTTTTATTATTCTCCTGTATGCTTTCAATTCGGTTAATTACATATAAGGTGTTTCCTCCATCTGTCGCCTGAGTATA